>JAEELU010000060.1 GCA_016282815.1 Acholeplasmatales bacterium | reverse complement strand
TGCCATTTCATTAAAATAGAATTTGTCACCCTTGACAAAATACTCAATTGCTAATATTCCATAATAATTACAGCTTTCCATAAATTTCTTTGAGGCTTTCTTTATTTCCTCAAATATCTCTGGCTCCTTATCAACTATACACAAATCAAGTATTCCTCTTTTATGCTTATTGATACCCATTGGGAATACGATTATATCATCCTTACTTCTAACTACAATCGCGCTCGTTTCATAATCATATTTGATGAACTCCTCAAGGATTCCCTCACCACCAAGGTAAGGCTCAACCTTCTTTATGTCATCCATAGTTTTGATAACTACCTGACCATGACCATCATAGCCAAGGGTTGTAGTTTTATATACAGCAGGAAGTCCAATTTCTTCAATACCTGATTTTAAATCTTCCATATTCATAATCCTTTTGAATTTAGGAGGATTTAAACCATGAGCCTTAGCATTTTCCTTTTCTCTAATTCTATTTTGAGAATCGAATAGAGGCTCAATACCCTGCATGATATTATAATTATCTCTTAAATGCTTTAGAGCTGTAGCTGGAACATTTTCAAATTCATAGGTAATTACATCTGTTTTATTACCAAGCTCAACCAAGCCGTTAAGATCGTCATATTTACTTACAATAATTTCATCAGCAACAAACGATGCGCTGCATTTTGGATTTGGATCAAGGACTATTGCCTTACCGCCTAATGAATGAATTGCTTCCGTAAGCATCATTCCAAGCTGACCTCCACCAATTATTCCAATTGTCTTCATTTTAATGCTCCTTAAAACAAAAAAGGGTAACAAAAAAACTTGCTACCCTTTAGCATTCAAAAATTACCATTACACATAATGGTATATAATTGCTGTTAAGTTTAATAATTGATTTACGCATATTAAGCTCCTCACAATCATTAGTATTTATAATACTAAAATCATTTCTATAAAAATGACAAATAGATTTTAGCACAATTTAAATCAATAGTAAATAAAAAGGGTTATAAAAACCCTATTATTTTTTTTTATATTTAAATATGAAATATTTAATCTAAATAATTGTGTGCTTAAAGAATGCACCTATAACTCTTTTTACTGGTAAAACCATAATAAATGCCTGTGGATCAACAGAGTTTATAACTCTTTTTGCATGATCAAGCTCATATGAAGATATTACCATAAATACATCAAATTTATTAATTTGAGTATATGCACCTACTACATTTGAAATAGTACATCCTCTTTTGATTTCAGCAAGTAAAGCCTTACTTATCTCTTCCTGCTTAGATGTTATAACATCTATTCTTAAATAATTGTAGGCTGTATGTATCTTATCTACTACCACGTTAGTGATGATAATAAATATAAATGTGTATAGGGCAATTGTTATATTTTGAGCTAAAATTGCACCTATGATAGCAAGCATAATATTTACAATCATAGAGAATACTCCAATAGATACGCCCTTTCTAAGGTTAACTGCCTGAGCAACTATATCTATTCCACCAGTAGATGTACCATATCTTAGGGCAACACCAATACCAACTCCAGACATTAAGCCTGCGATGATAGCTAAAAACAATGTTTCGCCCTCTAGGCTTTTAACAAATTCTGGTGTAGGTATAAAGCCCCATAATAATATAGCCTGTACAACAACTGATAGCATTGTATAAACGATGAATCTTGGTGATACATATTTAATACCAACAATACAAAGAGGTATATTTAAAACAAGTGAAAATACACCAATTGGGATATTAATATCCCAAATCATGAATACACGGTGAAGTACCTGTCCTAAAGATGATAATCCTATTGATAATAGGTTAGCAGGCTCTAGAAACCATAATACAGATAAAGCATATATAGCAGATGAAGATAAAACTATAGTTACTCTAAATATATCATCTAATACTCTTGTTTTAAGTGGAGCTCCATTAAGTGGAGTATCAATACCATTTATCATAGTTATCTTACGATGTCTCCTGGCTTACACTTATCAATATTAACAAGCTCTAAATAGCTATCCTTTTCATCAGATGCACATAGTAGCATTCCTCTTGATTCCTCTCCTCTTAAAGAGATTGGCTTTAGGTTCTTAACTACTATAACCTTTTTACCAACTAGCTCATCAGGATTATAGAATTTAGCAATGCCTGATACTATTTGTCTTACCTCAGTACCAATGTTAATCTTGAATACTAATAGCTTATCAGCCTTTGGATGCTTCTTAGCCTCAAGAATTTGGCCTACTACAAGCTCAAGCTTCTCAAAATCATCAATAGATATTTCTTCCTTAGAAGGTGTTACAGGCTTAGCCTCTTCCTTCTCCTTCTTTGCTTCCTCAGCAAGTACTATATCCATTACATCCTTATTAACATCAAGTCTCTTAAATAAAATTTCACAAGATGAAACATTGTAAGAATCAACCTTACAGAATTCTAAATCCTCAAAGCTTGTAAGCTTTGTATTTAATGCATTATATACCTTAGAAGCTGTTTCAGGTAGGGCTGGCTCTAATAATACTGTACCGATTCTGATTGCTTCAAGTAGATTATATAATACGTTCTTTAATACATCCTTCTTAGCCTCATCCTTAGCTAAAACCCAAGGAGCAGTTTCATCAATATACTTATTTGCTGCTCTTAAGGCCTTCATAGCCTCCTCAAGTCCGTCAGCAACCTTATAATTATCCATTGCTTCCTTATATTTAGCTGTAGCATTCTTAAATGTATTAATTAAATTCTCATCAAATTCTGTTTTAGTAGCCTTAGTAATCTTCTCATCGCCAAAATACTTTTTAACCATCGCGATTGTTCTAGATACTAAATTACCATAAGTATTTGCTAAATCTGAATTAGTTCTTTCACATACTAATTCATAAGTTAAATTACCATCTGCAGCAAATGGAATTTCATGTAAAACATAATATCTTACTGCATCAACACCAAAAATCTTAGTTAATTGATCTGCATAAATAACGTTACCCTTAGACTTACTCATCTTATTATGGTTCATTAAAATCCAAGGATGTCCAAATACCTTCTTAGGTAGAGGAATTTCTAAGCTCATTAGCATAATTGGCCAATAAATAGTATGGAATCTTAGGATATCCTTACCAATTAGATGTACATCTGCAGGCCAATACTTATTAAATAATTCACCATTATTACCATCAACCTTATAGCCAATACCAGTAATATAATTTAGTAATGCGTCAATCCAAACATATACTACATGCTTAGGATCTGATGGTACCTTAATACCCCATGTAAAAGATGTTCTTGATACACATAGATCAGGAATTGGGTTCTTAAGGAAATTATTAATCATTTCATTCTTTCTTGATTCAGGTTGAATAAAATCAGGATGCTCATCAATATACTTTAATAGCTGTGGTCTATATTTCTCTAATCTTAGGAAATAGCATTCCTCACTATTCTTAGTAACCTTTGAGCCACATTCAGGACAGCAGCCATCTACTAAATCCTTTTCTGTGAAATATGTTTCACAATCTACACAATAGTAGCCCTCATATTTACCCTTATAAATATCTCCCTTTTTAAGCATTTTCTCAAATGCCTTTGCTACCTCTTCCTCATGGTAGTCATCAGTTGTACGAATAAAGTGATCATAATCAACATTCATTAATTTATATGTATCCTTTAATTCTTGAGATACGATATCAACATGAGCCTTAGGAGTCATACCCATTTTCTCAGCCTTTTGTTGAATCTTTAGACCATGCTCATCTGTTCCTGTTTGGAAGTATGTATCATAGCCATCCTTCTTCTTATATCTTACTATACTATCAGCTAATATAGCTTCATATACGTTTCCGATATGAGGCTTAGATGATGTATAGGCTATTGCTGTTGTTAAATAAAACTTTTTCTCCATAATCAAAACTCCCTTCAATATGAATTATATAACCTAATAAATAGGATATGAGAGCCATATCCTATCTATCATTAAAATTTAGATATTACACCTTGAATAAATAATAGCTGCTTCTTAATCCAAGGAACTAAGCCTTGGAAGAACTTCATGAATGGTACAGAAAGTGCACAAAGCATTAATAGGAATATCTTTGCATTTACATTTAGCTGAGTAACCATTCCGCCTTTTGTAGTTACAATACTATTACTTGAAATTGAATAATCAGTTACAACTCCACCTAAAACAAGGTAGTTATTGCTTGTCTTTCTTGGAGCAAGCTCTGTGCCATTATATTCATACTTAGTATAGTATCCATCAATAATATAATGACCGCTTGTTGTAACCTCGATAGTTGGTGCGAATTGTGCAGTATCAATTGATAATGTTGTTGTCTTTACAACCTCACTACCATTTATACCTTGGTTTAGACTATAAACACTAGTATAAGATGTTTGATTGTTAACTGATAAAGTAAATGATAATACATTATCTCTATCACCAGAAACAATATCATTTACATCAATTACATCACCAATTACAACATCATGAGAATTTGTAATATTACCAGTAGAATCTAATTGTGCATTTGCATCAGCCTTTGATGAATAGAAATCTCTAAATTCCTTTTCGCCAATATCGCCAATCTTAAAATCAGCAACCTTATATTTTGCTCTTTCAGTCTCATCTCTTATGGCATCAAATACATCTATTTCAGATTCTAATACCTTATAGATATCTCCTGTATCTAAATAATACATAACTCTATATAGATGTGTTGCATCCTGAACCTCAGAATCATAAGTAAATAATGTATATCTGATTCTACCATTATATGCTTCACTAACTACATATTCGCTAGCACCATATACTTGGAATATATTCATTCCTGTGTATACAGCATCAAGATATAGGTTCTTAACCTGATTATTAGTTGTTGTTGTTCCAGTTGCTTGAGAATATGTCTTAGTAATTCTATCACCTGTAGTTGTAATCTTAGGTAAAGTTACCTTATATGTTTCTCTAGATGTTACTCCATCATTAGTTGTTTTTGAAATTGGCTTACCATTAACAAGTAGCTCTAATGTGCTTGGATTAATAGTAACAGTTAGCTTTTCACCCTGATTTAGCTGATTATTAGCCTGATACTTATATTCAGTAGATTGAACGCCGTTAATAATATATTCGCCATCCTTTAATTCTACTGTAGGTAAAACCTTATATTGTCTAACTGCATCTGCTTCCTTATAAGCACCATAAGGAATAGTATAGTCATAATATGTATTTGACTTAGTTAATGTAGTATATAAAGGAACCTGCTGATCCTCATTATTTCTAACATATAATAAGCCGTTAGCATCTACTTCAATTTTACTTTCAATACCATCGAAGTATTCTACATCATTAATCTTATATCCACCTGCATATAGCTTACCAGTATTATCAAAACTTAATGTAGGGAATACTAGCTCTCTATCAATTCTAGTACCATTGATACCATAGAAATATTGCTGTGTTGCAGCATTATAATGACCAGTTAATGTAGTTGTTGTAGCGTTGTTATTTACCTGTAATGAAATAACCTGACCATCAACAACATAGAAATTATCCTTACTTATTTCAACCTTAGGATATGTAGAAACATATTCTGTTGTATACTTAGTCGAATAATACTCAAATGGTGAGAATAAAGGTCTAAACTCTAATAGCTGTGGTAATATCAATATCGCAAATAGGAATACTGAATAGCATACAGTACATAAAACCTTTCTAACAGTATTAAATGGCTTACATGCCTTAAATAATACCATTAAGCAAGTATGTGTTGCAGCAATTACGATAATTGTTGTATATGATAGATTATCAAGATTTAAGCTTGATGATAATCCAAATACTAATAATGACATCGCTAGGATAACTAGCGCACCAGGGAGAGCCTTTTTGATAACGTTCGGCAAGAATCTACCTGATACTGGATTATTATTAGGCTCGTTAACCAACAATAATGATGGGATACCGATAGCTAATACATCAATTAGAATTAACTGTACTGCTGAAATAGGATATGAACCTGTAATTAGAGCCTGTACAGCTAGGAATAATGAGAAGATAGTCTTAGTTAAAAATAATGAAGCTACGTTAGTAACGTTATTAATAACTCTTCTACCTTCAGCAACAACGCTTGGCATTGAACCAAAGTTTGAATCTAATAATACTAAGTGTGAACAGCTTCTTGCTGCATCAGAACCTGATGCTAAAGCAATTGAACAGTCTGCCTCTCTTAAGGCTAAAATATCGTTAACACCATCACCAGTCATGGCTACTGTTAAGCCTGCTGATTGTAATGTCTGAATAATTAGCTTCTTTTGATTTGGTGATACACGTCCAAATACAGTATATTTTAATGCAGCTGAGACAACCTCTTGGTCGCTCATACCATCAAGTGAAATATACTTATCAGCACCATCAACACCAGCACGCTGGCTAATCTTAGAAACAGTAATAGGGTTATCTCCTGATATTACTCTAACCTGTACGCCAGAATCCTTGAAATATTTGAT
>JAEELU010000059.1 GCA_016282815.1 Acholeplasmatales bacterium | reverse complement strand
AGGGAATGTTACATTAACATCCTTAGACTCACCGCTCTTCATACCAATCATTTGGTCCTCAAAGCCAGGGATGAATTGACCAGAACCGATTTGAAGCTCATAGTTCTCAGCCTTTCCACCTTCGAATTCCTTACCATCAATTGAACCAACGAAATCAAATGTAGCATAATCACCCTTAGCAATTACTTGGTTCTTCTTAGCTTCCATTGTAGCATCCTTCTTAGCCATTGCTTCAATAGACTTCTTTACTTCATCCTCAGTTACTCTTAGGTTTTGCTTCTTAACCTCAACACCCTTATATTCAGGTAGAGTTACTTCAGGATATACATCGATTACTAGAGATACCTTGAAATCTTTACCTCTTTCAATCTTATCCTCAAGTAAAGGCTCGAAATTACCAATTGCATTCTTAGTAACTTCTTCATCAGCGATTGCTTCCTTTACCTTTTCATTTAAAATAACATCACATGCAGTTGCAAATAATGACTCAACACCATAATTCTTCTCGAAAATACTTCTTGGAGCTTTACCCTTTCTAAAGCCTTGGATAGTAACCTTAGCATTGTCGATTTCAAAAGCCTTATCTAATGCCTTTTCGAAATCTTCCTTAGTTACGTCAAAAGTAAGCTTTAATTGACTATTTTCAGTTCTTTCTTTAATCATGATAACTATCTAGACCGAGATTTATAGGAATAGGTCTAATCCTCCACACAAATAATTTAATTTTTAATATAATCTCCACAATATTCCTTATTAAATTAAAACGACTACTTTATTATATCATAATAATTTCTAAAGTAAACATAATTTTTACAAAGTAAAAGGATTGCTTAAGCAATCCCTTTTTGACTAGCTAATTACATCTGTATCTGTATTTGGTTCCTCATGAGGAATGGCGTTTGGATCAACATCATCATATTCCTTTTCGTCATCCTTTGCAGGAGCCTCAATACCCTTTTGCTCTTCCTTTTTATCTTCCTTAACTGGTCTTGTTTCCTTACGATATAGGATATATCCACCAATTGCTTCTCCACCAATTACTAAAGCAGAGATTAAAGCTAATACAGCAATTATGATTGCAATAACAATTGCATTCCAATCCTTTCTGAATGCAGCTAATACAACAGCACCAGTGATTAATGTGAAATTCATCCAGAACTTGAACTTATCAGTTTCATCCTTAAGAAGAATTGTTCTCCAGAAGTATGACATTGAGCCAACATAGAAAATGATAGCTGTAAATAATGGATAGTAATCATTTACGAATTTTACATAATCATGAACGAATTGTGATTGCTTATTATCAGCTGTTTCAATATTAACAGCATATTGAGCAAGAGCACCTATAATGAAGAATAGGCCTAATAGGAATTCTAGTAATAATTCTATAGCAGTTACAATCTTAGCTCTACCATTTCTTGATTTCTTAAATAAGAATATAGATCTTATCAATGCTTGGAATGTTGTAACACCACCAGTAATTATATATAAAGCAAATAATGCTGTAGTGTCTCTATAAATTAATATAATGATACCGAATGTTAATAATAATATTGTTGCAACAATCTTTACAATGAACTTATAAATGTTGAATGTTTGGAATAATCTAGCAAAGCCAGTTCTTTTCTTCTTAGGTTCAACAATCTCAGGCTTAACCTCTTCGTCCTTTTCGACTTCATGTCCATCGGTTGCGTCTACATTGATTATTACTTCTTCGTTTTTCTTTTTATTCTTTTTCATTTTAATCACCAACCCTAAAACGTAATTATATTATACTTTAAAATGACTAATTTTTAAAGAAAAAATAATAAAAATATACTCTTTATTTATTTAATTATGATATAATTTAATAAATTGTGTAGTAAAAAGAAAAGGTGATGTTTATGAATTTTATTTTTATATCTCCTGCATTCCCAAAAAACTATTACAATTTCTGTGATAGATTAAAGAAAAATGGGGTTAATGTATTAGGTATAGGTGACACACCATATAATGAGCTTGAACAAAGAGTTAAAGACTCTTTAACTGAGTATTATAAGGTTGTTTCACTTGAAAATTATGATGAGGTATATAGAGCAGTTGCTTTCTTCGCATTCAAGTATGGTAAGATTGATTTTCTTGAATCAAACAATGAATATTGGCTAAGACAGGATGCAAAGCTAAGAACTGACTTTAATATTGAGGGTGCTAAGGCTGAGGATGTTACATCTTTCACTTCTAAAAGTGAAATGAAAGAATTCTATAAAAAGGCTGGCGTACCAGTAGCTAGATATAAATTCTGTACAAGCTATGAAGAGGATTTAAAATTCATCAATGATGAGGTTGGATTCCCAGTAGTAGTTAAACCAAATGTTGGTGTTGGTGCTCAGGCAACATATAGAATTGAAAATGAAAATGATTTAAAGAATTTCTATAATAAGGGATTCCAGGTTCCATATATTATGGAGGAATACATCTATGGTGATATTACTTCATTTGATGGAATTTGTGATTCAAATAGTAAGGTTGTATTCTGTGATAACGAGGTATTCCCTCCTTCTATCATGGATATCGTTAATGAAAATCTAGAAATCACTTATTATGTAAATAAGGAGGTTCCAGAGGATATCAAAAAGATTGGTCAAAAGGTTTTAAAGGCATTTAAGATTAAATCAAGATATTTCCATCTAGAATTCTTTAGATTAACTAAGGATAAAAAAGGACTTGGTAAATCAGGTGATATCGTAGCCTTAGAGGTTAACATGCGTCCACCTGGAGGATATACTCCTGATATGATTAACTTTGCTCAATCAGTTGATACATATCAAATATATGCAGATGTGATCTGCTATGACAAAATTGTTAATGTTAAAATGGATCATCCTAAGTATTATTGCTTCTACTATGGTAGACGTGATAGATTTAAATATAAATATTCATTTGAGGACATAAAGAAGGTTTATCCATTCATTCAAATGCATGATAGAATGAGCTCTGCTCTATCTGGTGCCATGGGTAATGAATTCTTTATAGCAAGATTCGAGTTCCTTGAAGATTTAAATAAATTCAAGGAAATGGTATCTGAAAAGGCATAATTAATAATTGGTGTACCTATGTACACCTTTTATTTTTGGGCAAAATAAAAAGGGTGTTGGTTAAACACCCTTAATTTATTAATCTCTTACGATTTTAACTGCAGTACCATTAGTACACATTAACATTTTTAATGCATCTGGATCAAAATACTCAGCGTATATGATTAGCTTTCTATCTAATGTACCACGAGCCTTGATATGGATAACATTTCCATTCTTTACAATGTGTAATGACTTAAGGATATCGATTGTTACCTCAGCGCCATCCTCGAAATGTTGACATAATGTATCAAGATATACATTAGCCTCCATTTCCTCATCATCTAGTGGATCACCAGCGATCATTGGGATGTATTCATCTAAGTCATCAGGCATTTCATCAGGAATACCCTTAACATTCATTGTATTTTGTAAATAATATGTAGACATACCTAAAGATGCTAGGATTGCCTCTCCATTAGGTATTAATTGTGGCATATAATCAGTTGGTTCAAAGTTTCTCTTTGGCTTAACACCACGATTTGCCATCATTATATCAACTAATTCTTTGAAATACTTTAAGCTTCTAGGAGAACGTACCTTAATCATAACTGGTACTTCTTGATATTGTTTCTTTTCAGAGAAATCTCTTAAATGATACTTAGGATTCTCATCGATAATAGATGTATCTAATGCTAAGAACACCTTAACACTCTTACCACCAAGTGCAACCTTAGCAACTAATCCCTTATATCTATATGTTTCACATCTTGAAGATGCTCTACTCTTTGCACGATACATAGTTAAGTAATTCTTAATTTCATTATAGTATTCCTTAGTTTCATAAGGTGCAAACATCATCTTTGTATTGAACTTACGCTTAATCTTCTTAGGCTCGCCGTTTTCATCAACAACCTGGAACTCTTGGATAACGATATTGCTTTCCTTCTTTTCCTCAACTGGCTCTTCGATTACTTCCTCTTCACCTTCAGGCTCTTCTTCAACTTCTTCAGCCTCATCCTCTGCTTCCTCTTCGTCAGCTTCCTCTTCAGCATCTTCAGCTAATTCTTCTTCAGCCACTTCCTCAGCAGGTACTTCTTCAGCAGGTACTTCTTCATAAACTACCTCTTCCTCAGCAGGAACCTCTTCGTAAATTACTTCTTCAGTTTCTTCATCAGTTGGTTCTTCCTCAGCAGGAACCTCTTCCTCTTCTTGTGCATCAGCGTCCTTACCATAGATAGCCTCGTAAATTGCCTCATCCTCAGCAGTTAAGCCGAATGGATCAGCTTCTTCTTCCTCTTCCTCTACAGTTTCTTCTTCACCTTCAGTAGGTTGAGCCTCATCAGCATTTTCATCAGTAGGTTGAGAAGTGTATGACTTATATGGTTGAGTCGTAACAAATGCAGCAATTGGGTTATAGTTGCTTAATCTAATTAATTGAACAACCATTGCATAAATAAATGTAACAGCACTTGCAATTAATACGATTAAAGTAGATAAACCAGCTTGTGCTAAATCAAACTTGAATAATACAGCGAAATTATATAATTCAAATAATAGAATAATTGAAGATGTATATAATAGGAATGGTAATACCTTATCTACTCTTTCAATATCCTGTGAAGTAAACTTATGATAAATAAATGTTAGAATAATACCTAATACTAATAATCCAGCTGGAATTAATGCAAATATAAATTGCTGAGTTGGATCAAGTGTTGCATTATTCTTAATTAATACATTGATTAAATAATAATTGCTTTCTGTTTTAGCACCTGCAATAGAGATAGCTAAAATAACAAGTGCTGCAACACCGAATAGGAATGGTAATACTAAATCATACTTATCGAATGCAGACTTGAAATATGTTCTAACCTTATGCATTGAGTTAACATAGCTCTTTTCCTTAGCATATGTTAATGCACGAACTAATATACATACAATAATAACACACGCAACAATTACAGAATATCTTTGGAATGTAGTACCAAAATCATCTAGAGGTACAACGAATAATGCTTCTGCTGTTGTAGCTACGAATAATACGGCTAAAATAAAGTCGATAAATGTAACCTCTGTATCCTTATCAATAGATGCAGTGATTAAAGTCATTAATAGAATTGCTGCACAAATACCAAATACTAAGTACTTATACTTTCCAATATTAACTAATACTTCCTTAACCTGAGGTAAATATGTACCTAAAACAATTACAGCTGCAGATAATAATAAGCCTAGAATAAGAACTAGAATTGGGTTAAAAGCACCAGCTAAAGCACCAAAATAATTTCTATATGATCTATTAGGATCACCATTAACGCATTTTACTAAACGAATTAGTATTTGAATTAGGAATAATCCAGCTACTACAAAATATCCAATTCCAAACCATAGTCTTTGTGGTGTTCCAATTAACGCTAAAACACCTAAGGCTATACTAGAAATCATAAATACACATCTAGTAAAATCATTTAGACTAATTTGTTCTCTTTTTAATCCAGAAAATCCAAGTAATAAGAAGCCTACACTAGTGAATAGTACGCCTGCAGAAACAATATTCATTAATGCCTCTGTGCCTACCTTGTTGAATAATGAAAGATATCCAATACCAACAATTCCTAGTATAGCTAGGACTACTGGGAAAAATCCGAATGATCTAAAGAAACTCTTAAAGTAATTTTCTCTCATTTTAAAATTTCTCCTTTTTTGACATCTATCATTATTTTATTCTTTTTGTAAACTATTTTCAAGCAAAAATACGCATTTTTCTCGAAAAAAGTGGCACTAATTTGATTTTTTATCAAAAAAAATGATGCGAATTTAATCGCATCAATTTCTATTATCAATTGTTTCAAATCTTTCGATTATTTTTGCTACTAATGGGTGTCTTACTACATCGAATTTCTCGAAGTTAACAACAGCTACACCTTTTATATCTATTAGTAGGTTTGCACTTACCTTTAAACCTGACTTTTTTGATTGAGGTAAATCAACCTGAGATATATCACCAGTAACTACCATTTTTGAATTAAAGCCTAATCTTGTTAAAAACATCTTAAGCTGATCAACTGTAGCATTTTGTGCCTCATCAAGGATAATAAATGAATTTTCAAGGGTTCTTCCTCTCATATATGCAAGTGGTGCAATTTCAATAGTACCCTTATCTATTAAAGCCTGTGTTTGCTCAACACCAAGCATATCATTTAAAGCATCATATAAAGGTCTTAAATATGGATCTACCTTTTCCTTTAAATCACCAGGTAAGAAGCCTAATGATTCTCCTGCCTCTACCGCTGGTCTAGTTAAAATAATTTTCTCGTAATTGCCCTTTCTTAATTCAGATACCGCATAGCATACAGCTAAATATGTTTTACCAGTACCTGCAGAACCGATAGAGAAAATTAAATCATTTGCCTTTATTTCTCTAATATAAATATCTTGCTTTAATGTCTTAGCAAATATTGGCTTATTATGGCTTGTATAACATATAGGCTTTCTTCTTGATAAAAATTCAAGATATTTATCAGTCATATTCTCTTTAGTGATATTAACAACATATATTACATCTCTTGGATAAATATGAATACCTGCTTCACTAACCTTAATTAATGTTTTAAGAATATTAGTTAATTCTTCTGTTGTTTCTTGAGATGTTTTACTACAAAATATTGTATCACCAACAAGCTCAAGCTCAACAGCATATAAATCCTCAAGAACTCTTAGATTAATATTATTACTACCTAATATGTTCTTTATATCATCATGATTATCAATAACTAAATCTAACTTCATTTTTACTCCTTAATTTCAAATTTCATAATTTCCTTAGTAGTTGGATGTGGAAATTCCAAATAATAGGCTGTAAGTGGAATATCGAAGCTATCAACATTATGCTTACTTCCGTATTTAGTATCACCATAAAGCGGATGCCCTATATTTGACATCTGTACTCTTATTTGATGGAATCTTCCTGTTTTAAGAATAATATCTACATCACTTACAACTACATTATCAATTTTATAGGTTTTCAATAATCTGTAGTCTAATTCAGCATATAAGCCTTCCTTAGCCACATAGCATTTCTTTTCCTTTTCATTTTTCTTAAGATAATTCTTTAGTGTAACAAATTCAGTATTAGTTATTTCTCCTTCTACTGTTGCTATATATTTCTTAATGAATTGGTGATTAATTATAGCAGCATTTATTCTCGCTGCAGCCTTAGATGTTTTAGCAAATACCATTACGCCCTTAGTATTTATATCTAATCTATGTACTAGGCCTAAATATACATTTCCAGGCTTATCATATTTTTCTTTAATATATTTCTTTATTATTGTCAGCATATCAGGCTTACCTGATGAATCCTCCTGAGATAATATACCTCTAGGCTTAACTACTACAATAATATGATTATCCTCATATAAAACATCAAGCATTATTGAATACCTGATTCCTTCATTAATGTTAAAAATTCTGATATTTTTTCATCGAAAGATATTAGACTATTATATAATAAATAGAAATTTTGAGATGGAGCGAAATTTAATAGCTCTAATCTTTTTAATTTTCCTTCTGCAATATAATCCTTAACACTATCCTCATACATAAAGGCAACTGCATCATGCATATCAACTAATGTCTTAGTTAGAATTGTATTATTAGAATTTAAAATTAATTGATTCTTAAAATTCATATTCTTTAATTTCATAGTAGTTTTAACGGCATTAGTTAAGCCACAGCTTTCATATGGTAAAACCACTAAGGCTGTATATAATTGCTCACGAGTTAATCTAGTAACATTTTTATATTTACCATTAGGATTACATACTAATATAATTCTTTCTGTAAATAAGAACTGGCTTTCATATGCTTGGCTATCAAATCCATTATCGATAATAGCTAAATCTATAATACCACCTGATAGCATATTAATAATGTCTGAGTAATCATATGAGTATAAATTAAAAGTCATAGATTCCTTATTTAAATTCTCAAAAATATTCTTAGTTACTACATCTACTGCAAGTGGTGTAATACCAATTGTAATAGTTTGTGATGTTTGTTTTTCTAATGTATTAAGAAGTAATTGATTTTGTAGCTTAGCTGCCTTAGCATAATCAAGTAATATTGAACCCGATTTAGTTAGCTCAAACTTCTTTGGATTTTTAAATAAAACAATATCATATTCCTTTTCTATCGCCTTGATATGATGTGATACTGCAGGCTGAGTAATATAAAGTCTCTCTGCAGTCTTTGTATAGTTTTTTTCTTCAATTAAAGCGATTAATGTTTCTAGTTTTGCATCTATCATTTTATCAGCTCCATTATATAAGATGTATTTATAGATTATCTCTATTATATAAAGAAAATTTATATAAATCAATATAATTAAGTATTACTTAATTAGAAATATTAAAAAATTGACACTTATAATCATTTTTGGTATAATTTAATAGATATTTTTTAAGGAGGGATTTTGATGAAAGGTTACGAAAAATACTTTAGAGGATACTTCATGCCACCAGTAGAATGCTACGATTGGGTAAAGAAGGATGACTTAGATAAGGCACCTATTTGGTGTAGTGTAGATTTAAGAGATGGTAATCAATCCCTGATTAAACCAATGAGTTTAGATCAAAAGGTAGCTTTCTTTAAGCTACTTGTTAAAATAGGCTTTAAGGAAATAGAGGTTGGCTTCCCTGCTGCTTCTGAAACAGAATATGAGTTCTTAAGAACATTAATAGATGGCGATTTAATTCCTGATGATGTTACTATCCAGGTATTAACTCAAGCAAGACCTCATATTATAAAGAAAACTTTTAAAGCACTAGAGGGCTGTAAGAAGGCTATAGTTCACCTATATAACTCTACTTCTAAGGCTCAACGTGAGCAGGTATTTAAAAAGGAAAAGCCTGAAATACTTGCTATAGCTACTGAAGGAGCACAAATGCTTGTTGATTTAGCTAAGGAAACTAAGGGTAATTTCCAATTTGAGTATTCACCTGAATCATTTACAGGTACTGAAATGGATTATGCTTTAGAGGTTTGTAATGCTGTAGTTGACGTATTTAAGCCAACTCCTGATAATAAGCTAATTATTAATCTACCTGTTACAGTTGAAATGAGTATGCCTCATGTTTATGCTTCACAGGTTGAATATATTTCTAAATTTATTCATAGTAGAGAAAATGTATTAATTTCTACTCACCCACATAATGACCGTGGTACAGGTGTTGCCTGTGCTGAGCTTGCTCTTCTTGCAGGTGCTGATAGAGTTGAGGGTACATTATTCGGTAATGGTGAGCGTACAGGTAATGTAGATGTAATTACTCTTGCTATGAATATGTATACACATGGTATTGATCCACTTCTTGATTTTAGTGATTTACCTGAAATTCAAAAGTTATATGAAAGTGTTACTGAAATGAAGGTTTACGATAGACAGCCATATAGTGGTAAATTCGTATTCGCAGCATTCTCAGGTTCACATCAGGATGCAATTTCGAAGGGTATTAAATACCATAGAGTTAATAAGCTTGATACTTGGAGTGTACCATATCTTCCGCTTGATCCAAAGGATGTATCAAGAGAATATTCAGCTGATGTTATCAGAATTAATTCACAATCAGGTAAGGGTGGTATTTGCTACATACTTGAAACTAACTTCGGCTTAGATATTCCACAAAAGATGCGTGAAACAGTTGGTTATATCGTAAAGGATGTATCTGACAAGGAGCATAAGGAATTAACACCTAATGATGTACAATCTATATTCGTTGAAAATTTTGTTAATCTTAAGTCTCCACTTAAGCTTAATGAATACCACTTCATTCGTGAGGGTGCAACATTCAAGGTAATGATTTCAACTGAATTAAATGGTGTAAGAAAAGACTTCCTAGCTGAAGGTTCAGGAAGACTTGATGCAGTAAGTAATGCATTAAAGGAATGCTATAATTTAACTTATACATTAACTAATTATGCAGAGCACTCTTTAGATTCTACTTCTAAGGCTGAGGCTGCAGCTTATGTATCAATTTTAGTCAATGGTAAGGAATACTGGGGAACTGGTATTCATGAGGATATCATTTGTGCATCTATTTATGCACTTGTATCTGCAATAAACAACAGCATGAATCAAAGATAATTATAAAAGGAACGTAATTACGTTCCTTTTTCTTTTTGTTAAATATTATCTATGCTTACCTACAGTGAATAATGCAAGTGTAGTAGGTCCTGAGTGTGCACCAATAACAGGTCCTATTCTTTCTAATATTATTTCTGACTTAATATTATTTTCTTCATAATATTTCTTAAGCATTTCATATGCTTCTTTCGCATCATTTTCGCAATTAGTATGTGAAATAATTGTAGGATAGTTTTGATCCAAATCTAAAATAGTTCTATCTACAACATCCTTAATGGCAGCCTTATGACCAATCTTTTTAGATACACCAACTAAATGTCCTAAATCATCAACTCTTAATACTGGCTTTATTCTTAAAACCTTAGCGGCTGTAGCGGCTGTTGAAGAAATTCTTCCACCACGCTTTAATGTATCAAGCTCATCTACTGTAAACCAGTGTCTAATTTTTAATCTTAAATCCTCTAGTGCTTTAAAGTTTTCCTCTAATGACATACCATTCTTCTTATTTTTAAATGCTTGAAGTAATAATAATCCCTCACCAGATGATGCACATAGTGAATCTAAAACCATCATTTTTCTATCAGGATAATCATCTTGTATTTCCTCAAATGCTAATCTAATTGAATTAAATGTACCAGATAATCCAGATGAAAATGATACAAATAATATATCTAAGCCCTTATCTAGGAATGGCTTAACTGAATCCATAATAAATATTTCATTAAGCTGTGATGTTTTAGCAATAGCTCCCTTACTTTCTAAGGCATAAAATTCCTCTAGTGACATATTTCTACAATCCAAATAATGTGCATATTCCTTATCATTAATTGTAAATGTCATAGGTAAAACATAAGCACCTGCCTCATCAACATATTTTTGACTAATATCAGATGTAGAATCACCAATAATAATATAATCTCCCATATATTTATACCATCGCTTATAAAATCATTATGATTTTATATCCTTTCTACAATTAATCATTATATAATTTTATGCTTAATTTATCAAGTTTTTAAGCAAATAAAAACTCCAGTTAAAACTGGAGTATTTTAATTACTTTAACATAATATCATCAATTGGCTTACCAGGGGCAACCATTGGAAGTACCTTTTCATCAATTTCAACTATAGCATTAATTAATAGTGGTCTTCTATTCTTAATGAAGCTATCGATAGCCTTCTTATATTCATCTCTTGTAGATGCATAGAAATAATCAACACCTACTGCCTTAGCTAAAGCCTCATAATCTAATACTGAATCTAGGATAGTTTGAGAATATCTCTTTTCATAGAATGCTGTTTGCCACTGTCTAACCATACCTAAAACACCGTTATTTGCTACTACAACACAAATAGGTAAATTATATTTAGAAATAGTTAAAAGCTCGTTAAAGTTCATTCTAAATGAACCATCACCTGAAATATTAAATACATAGCTATCAGGATTACCAATCTGAGTACCAATTGAAGCACCCATACCATAGCCCATTGTTCCTAAACCACCAGATGTAATTAATCTATTTGGCTTACTATACTTGAAGTATTGTGCAGCCCACATTTGATGCTGACCAACCTCAGTACAAATGAAGCATTCACCCTTAGTTGCTTCACTGATTGCTTCCATGAAATATCTAGGCTTTAGGCTTGAAGATATTTGATTTTCAGCAAATACATTCTTCCATGAATCAACAAGTGATACCCAAATAGGATTCTTCTTTGGCTTTAAATACTTCTTTAATCTTGAGAAGAATTCATCTAAATTCATAACAAGACCAATATCAGTCTTAATATTCTTATCAACCTCTGCTCTATCTACATCAACCTGAACAATCTTAGCATTTTCTGCAAAGTGCTTATGATTTGATAAAACTCTATCAGAGAATCTAACACCAAGTGCAAGTAATAAATCACATTCAACTACACACTTATTTGAAGCTACAGTACCATGCATACCGATTAATCCTGTAGATAAAGGATTATTTTGATCAAATGCACCAATACCCATTAATGATGTAGACGTAGGAATATCCATTGTATTAGCTAATTCGTTTAATTCCTTAGATGAATTAGATCTAATTATACCACCACCTGCATAGATAAATGGTCTCTTAGCATTATTGATTAATTCAGCAACCTCTTTAATCTTTTCTTCATCAACATGAGGTAATTCCTTAATTTGTTCCTTAAAGTCAATCTTCTTTGGCTCATATTCGCAAACTGCTGCAGTAACATCCTTAGGAATATCAATTAATACTGGTCCAGGTCTTCCTGATCTAGCGATTTCAAATGCCTCTCTAATAACATCTGCTAAAATATTAACATCCTTAACAATATAATTATGCTTTGTTATAGGCATAGTAATACCAGCAATATCAACCTCTTGGAATGAATCTCTACCTAATAATCCTGTACCAACATTACCAGTGATTGCAACCATAGGAACTGAATCCATATATGCAGTTGCAATACCAGTGACTAAATTAGTAGCACCAGGTCCTGAAGTAGCTAAACAGACACCAACCTTACCAGTTGATCTAGCATAACCATCTGCAGCATGTGATGCACCCTGCTCATGGCTAGTTAAGATATGCTTAATTCTATCAGAATTCTTATATAGTTCATCATAAATATTTAGTACTGCTCCTCCAGGATAACCAAATATTGTATCAACACCTTGCTCAACTAAGCATTCAACTATAATTTGTGAACCATTCTTTTTCATAGTGAATACCTCCTTTATCTATTATTCTTCAAAAATTGCACCTGTAGATGCAGATGTTACAAGCTTTCTATATCTAGATAGATATCCTGTAACTGGCTTTAATACCATCTTAAAGTTTTTCTTACGCTTTTCAATTTCCTCATCTGATACTAATAAATTAATTGTACACTTGATCATATCGATTTCAATCTTATCTCCATCCTCTACAAGTCCAATTAATCCTCCCTCAGCAGCTTCAGGTGATACGTGACCAATTGAAGCACCACGAGTAGCACCAGAGAATCTACCATCAGTTAATAAAGCAACATCCTTGTCAAGTCCCATACCAGCAAGTCTTGATGTAGGAGCAAGCATCTCTCTCATACCAGGACCACCCTTAGGGCCTTCATAACGAATAACAACGATGTCACCCTTTTGAATCTTTCCACCATCGATTGCAGCGATTGCCTCCTCCTCAGAGTTATAGCATTTTGCAGTACATGTATGCTTTAACATATTTGGATCAACAGCTCCACGCTTAACAACACAACCATTTAATGCAATATTACCCTTTAATACAGCAATACCACCTGTTTTTGAATAAGGATTATCAACTGTTCTTATAATATTTTCATTCTTATTATATGCTTTTGAAATATTTTCTCTTATTGTCTTACCCGTAACTGTAGGAAGATCAAGCTTTAAAGCAAAAATCTTAGATACTTCCTTCATTACTGCTTGGATACCACCAGCCTCATTTAAATCCTCCATATATGTAGGACCTGCTGGAGCTAAATGACATAAATTTGGTGTATGCTCTGAAATCTTATTAGCCATTTCTAAATCAATCTTTACACCAGCTTCATGTGCAATTGCAGGTAAATGTAACATTGTATTAGTTGAACAACCAAGTACCATATCCATTGTTAGGGCATTTGTAAATGCATCAAATGTTAATATATCTCTAATTTTTACATTATTTCTAACTAAGTCCATAATCTTCATACCAGAATGCTTAGCTAGTCTAATTCTATCTGCATATACTGCAGGAATTGTACCATGACCTGGTAGAGCAATACCTAAAACTTCACACATACAATTCATTGAATTTGCTGTATACATACCTGAGCAAGATCCACATCCAGGACATGAATGATCCTCATATTCCTGTAATTCTTCCTCTGTAATCTTACCAGATAAATATTTACCTACAGCCTCAAATGTTGATGATAATGAAGTCTTGTGACCATTAACACGTCCTGCAAGCATTGGTCCACCTGAACAAACGATTGTAGGTAAATTAAGTCTACAAGCACCCATAAGCATACCAGGAACGATTTTATCGCAGTTAGGAATTAATACTAATCCATCAAATGCATGAGCTCTTGCCATACATTCAGTACTATCTGCAATTAATTCTCTTGTTACTAAAGAATATTTCATTCCCTCATGACCCATAGCTATACCATCACAAACACCAATTGCAGGGACGACTATTGGTGTACCACCAGCCATTAAAATACCTGTCTTAACAGCTTCTGCAATCTTATCTAGATGTGCATGGCCTGGTACTATATCACTTTTAGCACAGACGACACCAATTAATGGTCTTTCAATTTCCTCATCAGTAAAGCCTAAAGCCTTAAATAAAGATCTGTTAGGAACCATTTCAGGTCTCTTTTTAACTACATCACTCTTCATAATGTACCTCCTTTAATACAAATAAATTACTTTAAATTTTTAACTACTAAATCTCCCATTTCAACTGTACCAACCTTCTTAGCAGGATCATCAATATCCTTATTGAAGATATCGCCAGTTCTATAGCCTTGATTTAATACAGCGTTAACTGCAGCATCAATAGCATCTGCTTCCTTCATTAAGCCTAAAGAATATCTAAACATCATTGGTACAGATAAAATTGTAGCAAGTGGGTTTGCAATATTCTTACCAGCAATATCAGGAGCTGAACCATGAATTGGCTCATATAAGCCAAGCTTGCCAGCACCTAAAGATGCAGAAGCTAGCATACCGATTGAGCCTGCAACCTGTGAAGCCTCATCAGTTAAAATATCACCAAATATATTTGATGTTACGATAACATCGAATTGTCTTGGATTTCTAACTAATTGCATTGCACAGTTATCAACATACATTTCTGATGTTTCAACATCAGGATAGTTCTTCTTAACTCTATCAAATACTGCTCTCCATAATCTTGAAGATTCAAGAACATTTGCCTTATGTACACAGCAAAGCTTATGATTTCTCTTTTGAGCAGCCTCGAAGCCTGTCTTTAAAATTCTTTCAATTTCAAATACTGAATACTTTTCTAAATCTGAAGCCCATGTATCAGCCTTCTCAGGGTTGAATTTAGGAGAATTAGCCTTCTCACCAAAATACATACCACCAGTTAGCTCACGAACAACTAAAATATCAAGACCATCACCAATGATTTCAGCCTTAAGTGGTGAAGTATGCTGTAATTGTGGATATAATACTGCAGGTCTTAAATTTGCATAAAGCTTTAATGCACCTCTAATTCCAAGTAATCCCTTTTCAGGTCTATCTCCGTTAGGAAGATTATCCCACTTTGGACCACCAACTGCACCTAATAATACAGCATCAGATGCTAATGCAGCATCAATAGTATCCTGAGGAAGTGATGAACCATCCATGTCGATAGCGATACCACCCATTCTCTTTTCAACTATTTCAAACTTATGTCCATATAATTCACCAATTTTATTAATAACCTTTACAGCCTCTCTAACGATATCTGGACCGATACCATCACCAGGTAATGTAACAATCTTAAAATTTGCCATTTTACTTTTTCTCCTCATCAAACTTCTTATTAATCTTATTAATTAATCCACCGCACTCAATAATTTCCTGCATAAATGGAGGGAATGGTTGTGCTTGGAAAGTTTTCTTTGTTGTTTCATTAGTAATTGTACCATCATCAAAATTTACTGATACAATATCACCATCATTAATGTTATCTACTGCCTCAGGGCATTCAAGAATAGGTAAACCAATATTAATTGAGTTTCTATAGAAAATTCTTGCGAATGTCTTAGCGATAACACAAGATACACCACAAGCCTTAATAGCTATTGGTGCATGCTCTCTTGAAGAGCCACATCCAAAGTTCTTATCAGCAACTAGGATATCTCCTACCTTAACTCTTTGAGAGAAAGGAGCCTTCTTAGCATTAATATCCTGCTTAGAATCCTCCATACAGTGCTTAGCTAATTCCTTTGGATCAGATGTATTTAAATATCTTGCTGGAATAATAACATCAGTATCGATGTCAGAACCATACTTTAAAACAGTACCCTTTGCTTTCATCTTACTTTACCTCCATAAACTTATCTGGATTTGTAATATAACCAGTTAATGCACTTGCTGCTGCAGTTGCAGGTGATGCAAGGTAAACCTCACTATCAACATGTCCCATACGACCAACGAAGTTACGGTTAGTTGTTGATACACATCTTTCACCAGCTGCAAGTATACCCATGTAACCACCTAAGCATGGACCACATGTAGGAGTTGATACAGCACAGCCTGCCTCAACTAAATCCTGAATGATACCCTCAGAAATAGCTTCAAGATAAATCTTTTGTGTACCAGGAATAATGATTGCTCTAATATCAGGTGAAACCTTCTTACCCTTAAGAATAGAATGAGCAATTCTTAAATCCTCCATTCTACCATTTGTACAAGAACCGATTACAACCTGGTCAATCTTAACTTCCTTCTCACCAATTTCATCAACTGTCTTTGTGTTTTCAGGTAAATGAGGGAAAGCTACAGTAGGACGAATCTTTGATAAATCAATATCGTATACTGCATCATATTCTGCATCAGCGTCTGCCTCATAAACAACTGGAGTCTTCTTTGAATGCTTCTTGCAGTAATCAAGTGTTAACTCATCAACTGCGAAAATACCATTCTTAGCACCAGCCTCGATTGCCATATTAGCCATACATAATCTTGAATCCATAGTTAAATTCTTTAGACCAGGACCAGAGAATTCCATAGACTTATATAAAGCACCATCAACACCAATCATACCAATTATATGTAGGATAACATCCTTACCACTACAATCCTTGTTTAGCTTACCAATTAAATTAAACTTAATTGCAGATGGAACCTTAAACCATGCCTCACCAGTTGCCATACCAACAGCCATATCTGTTGAACCAACACCTGTAGAGAATGCACCTAAAGCACCATATGTACAAGTATGTGAGTCAGCTCCGATTACAACATCTCCTGCTACTACTAGACCCTTTTCAGGAAGTAATGCATGCTCAATACCCATTTGACCAACCTCGAAGAAGTTTACAACACCCTTCTCCTTAGCGAATTCTCTGATGTATTTGCATTGCTCTGCACTCTTAATATCCTTATTTGGTACGAAGTGATCAGGAACGATTGAAACCTTCTCCTTATCAAATACCTTATCTACATGTATATTTTTAAATACGTTAACTGCAACTGGAGTTGTAATATCATTACCATGTACTAAATCTAGCTTACAAGTAATTAATTGTCCAGCAGTAACCTTATCAAGACCCGCATGCTTAGCAAGGATCTTTTGTGTCATTGTCATCCCCATATTATTTGTTCTCCTTAAATAATTTATATTCTATTGAATCAATTAAAGCCTTAAATGATGCTTCAATTATATCCTTTGATACACCAACTGTTGACCAAGTGCTATCGCCATCAGTTGATTCGATAATAACTCTTGTTGTAGCACGAGTTGCTGATTCCTTACCATCTAAGATACGTACCTTATAATCTGATAAGTAAACATCATTTAAAACTGGATAAAATTTACCAATAGCTTTTCTTAATGCTTTATTAAGTGCATCGACAGGTCCATCACCATTATCAGCTGTTACCTCAATGCTTTCTCCAACACTTACCTTAATAATTGCTGAAGCTGAGTATTTTTCCTCTTCTAGTGGTCCTTCTCCAATAGTCTTAAAATCTAATACCTCAAAGAATGGATTAAATTTACCAAACGCCTTGTGAACGATTAACTCAAATGAAGCATCTGCACCTTCAAATTGGT
>JAEELU010000058.1 GCA_016282815.1 Acholeplasmatales bacterium | reverse complement strand
TTTGAGCTTGCTAAAAGCTTCAATGGTACTACAAACCTACGCTTTGACGATACTAATCCAGCAAAGGAGGATAAGGAATTCGTTGAGGGTATTATTGAGGATTTAGCATGGTTAGGTTATAAGCCTACAAATGTATTTTATGGCTCTGATTATTTTGAGAAAACATATGAGAAGGCTATATTATTAATTAAGAAGGGCCTAGCATATGTTGATGATTTATCTCAGGAGGAAATGAGTAAGTACCGTGGTACTTTAACTGAGCCTGGTATTAATTCACCATGTAGAGATAGATCAGTTGAGGAAAACCTTAAGCTATTTGAGGAAATGAAGAATGGCAAATATAAGGATGGAGAAAAAACATTAAGAGCTAAGATTGATATGGCATCTCCAAATATTAACATGAGAGACCCTGCAATGTATAGAATCCTACATATTAATCACCATAGACAGGGAACTAAATGGTGTATCTATCCTATGTATGATTTTGCACATCCACTACAGGATTCATTTGAGGGTATTACACACTCATTATGCTCACTAGAATACGATAACCATAGAGTATTATATGATTGGTTCATTGAAAAGTGTGAGATGGAGCATGTACCTCATCAATATGAATTTGGTAGATTAAATATCACTAATACAATTATGTCTAAGAGATATTTAAGAGCTTTAGTTGAGGGTGAGAAGGTATCAGGCTATGATGATCCTAGAATGCCAACATTATGTGGATTAAGAAGAAGAGGATTTACTCCTGATTCAATTAGAAACTTTATTTTAGGAACAGGATTATCTAGAGTTAATTCTACAGTTGATTCATTCCAATTAGATGAGGAATTAAGAAATGATTTAAAGCTTACTGCGATTAGACCTAATGCGATTATTAATCCAGTAAAGGTTATTATTGATAATTATCCAGAGGGTAAGGTTGAATATCTTGATTGTCCAAACAACCAAGAGAATGAAGAGCTAGGCTCTAGAAAGATTGCATTCTCTCGTGAGGTTTATATCGAAAGAGAGGACTTCCTAGAGGAGAAGCCTAACAAGAAGTGGAAAAGAGCCGCTATCGGTGTTGAGGTAAGATTAATGCATGCCTACTTTGTTACACCAACATCTGTTGAGAAGGATAACGATGGCAACATTACATTAATTCACGCAACATACGACCCTGAAACACGTTCAGGCTCAGGCTTTGATCAAAGAAAGCCAAATGGTAATATCCATTTCGTTGAGGCAACAACAGCTATACCTGCAGAATTCAGATTATTTGAGCCTCTATTATTAGATGAGGATGAGGAGAATAAGGATAAGGACTTTATGGAAAAGCTAAATCCTAATTCATTAATAATCACTGAGGGTTATGTTGAGGAATCATTAAAGGATACTAAGCCACTTGATCATTTCCAATTTATTAGAAATGGTTACTTTACTACAGATAAGGATAGTACTAAGGAAAGATTAGTATTTAATAGAACTTGTGGCTTAAAATCATCATTTAAATTATAGTATTATTAAGGACTCCCTAGGGAGCCCTTATTGTTCGAAAAAAGGAGAAGAGTAATATGCTAAAAACAGTTAATTTAGGAATTCAATATGGCTCAAGAAAGCTATTTGAGCACGTTGATTTAACTTTCTCTAAGGGAAATTGTTATGGTATTATCGGTGCGAATGGTGCTGGTAAATCTACATTTTTAAAGGTTTTATCAGGAGAAATTGAATCAACTACTGGTGAGGTAATAATTGATAAGAATGAAAGAATGTCTACATTAAAGCAGGATCAAAATGCTTATAATGAATTTACTGTAATAGATACAGTATTATTAGGACATAAAAGATTAATAGAAATAAGAGACCAAAAGGATGCTTTATACGCCAAGGAGGATTTCTCTGATGAGGATGGAGTCTTAGCTGCAGAGCTTGAGGGAGAATTTGCTGAGCTTGGTGGATGGGAGGCTGAATCTGACGCTGAGACATTATTAGGTGGCTTAGGTGTTGATTCTGAATATTTCTATACACTAATGGGTGACTTAGATGCTAAGCTTAAGATTAAGGTATTACTTGCTCAAGCATTATTTGGCAACCCTGATATTCTATTATTAGATGAGCCTACAAATAACCTAGACTATAAGTCTACACGTTGGCTTGAGAATTTCCTACTTAATTTTGAAAATACAGTATTAATAGTATCTCACGATAGACATTTCCTAAATAATGTTTGTACACATATATGTGATGTTGACTTTGGTAAGATTAAGCTTTATGTTGGTAACTATGAATTCTGGTATGAATCAAGCCAGCTAGCCCTAAAGCAAGCTAAGGATCAAAATAAGAAGGCTCAGGATAAGATTAAGGAGCTACAGGAATTCATCGCAAGATTCTCTGCAAATAAATCAAAATCACGTCAGGCAACAAGCCGTAAGAAGCTTCTTGAAAAGATTGATGTTAGTGAAATTGAGCCATCATCAAGAAGATATCCTTATATCGGCTTTAAGCCATCTAGAGAGGTTGGTAATGATATACTAATGGTTGAGAATTTAACTAAGCCAGGTGTATTTAAGAATTTATCATTCACAATCAATAAAAATGATAAGATTGCATTTTTAGCTGAATCATCAGTTCAAATTACTTCATTATTTAATATCCTATCTGGAAAGGATACTGACTTTACTGGTAAATTCAAATGGGGTATCACAACTAATGTTGGCTATTTAATGCAGGAGAATAAGGAGTACTTCGATAAGAATTTAACACTTGTTGATTGGTTAAGACAATATTCACCTGATGATCAGACTGAAACATTCATTCGTGGCTGGTTAGGTAGAATGCTATTTAGTGGTGAGGAATCATTAAAGAAGTGTAATGTTCTATCAGGTGGAGAAAAGGTTAGATGTATGTTTGCTAAGCTAATGCTTGAATCACCAAACATTCTAGTATTAGAGGATCCAACTAACCATCTAGACCTTGAATCTATTACAGCATTAAATGAGGGATTAACAAATTATAAGGGAAATATCCTATTCTCATCTCATGATGCTGAGCTACTTCAAACTGTTGCTAATAGAATCATTTCATTCAATAAGGATGGTTCTATTACTGATAAGGTAACAACATATGAAGAATTCCTAGGTGATTAATAATGGATTTACTTGATGGATTAAATGAATCACAGCGTCTTGCAGTTACTACAACTGAAGGACCAGTAATGGTAATGGCAGGTGCCGGCTCTGGTAAAACAAAGGTTTTAACAACTAGAATTACCTATATAATAAGTGAGCTTGGTATTAACCCATACAATATATTAGCTGTAACCTTCACTAATAAGGCCGCTAATGAAATGAAGGAAAGAATTGCTAAAAATTTAAATATGGACACAAAATGGATGTGGGTTTCAACCTTCCATTCATTCTGTGTTAGAGTATTACGCTCTGAAATTAATTATCTAAAGGATTATAAGCCAGGATTCCAAATAATCGATGATGATGATCAGGCTAAGATAATCAAGGACCTACTTAAGGATACGTTCTATGATGGTAAGCCAAGAGAGGTATTAAAATACATATCAAAGGATAAAAATGGTATGGCCTTTAAGATTCATGATTTTGAAACCAAATCTACATTTGATTATGTATATCCTAAATATGAAAATTATTTAAAGGAAAATAATCTGTTTGATTTTGATGATTTAATCATTAAAACAATAGAGCTATTTAAGAAAAATCCTATGGTACTAGAAAAATACCAGGATAAATTCCAATATATATTAGTTGATGAGTTCCAGGATACTAATTCACTACAATATGATTTAATGTTTATGCTATCACAAAGACATCATAATCTATTTGTAGTTGGTGATGATTTCCAATCTATTTATTCCTTTAGAGGAGCTAAGATTGAAAACATAAATAGAATGAGGAAGGAATTCCTAGAAACTAAGCTAATATTACTAGAGAAGAACTATCGTTCTACTACAGAGATATTAAATTTAGCTAATAGTGTAATAGATAAAAATACTAATCAAATTAAAAAGGTATTAAAATCTAATGACTCTACTGGTGATATGCCAACCTATTTCCATGCTGCAACATCCTATGATGAGGTAATGTTCGTAATCGAAAGAATTAAGAAGTATGTAGATATGGGAGATAAGTATTCTGATTTTGCAATACTATATAGAGCTAATTATATCTCAAGAGAATTTGAAGATTTATTAATTAAAAATAAAATACCATATCAAATCTATGGTGGTATGTCATTCTATAGCCGTAAGGAAATAAAGGATATGGTAGCTTATTTAAGATTAATATTAATGAGTGATGATAATTATTCATTTAGAAGAGTAGTAAATGAGCCAAAAAGAAAGATAGGCCCATCAATTATCGCTAAGCTTGAGGTAATTGGTGATAATAGAAATCTATCATTGTTTGATGCAATAGAATTCTATGATGGAAAGGGTATCGCTGCTAATAATCTATTTGAGTTTAGAAATATGATATTATCTATTAGAGCTCAAATCGATAATGTTAGATTAAAGGATTTAATAGATATTATATTAGATAATTCTGGATATAGAAGTATGCTTGATACTGATGATGAGGAGGATATGGATAGACTTGAGAATATCAAGGAATTCAAATCTATTTTATCTGAATCAGAGGATTTCTATGAGGGTACTAATTCAGAAAAGCTAATGATGCTATTACAGGATTTAGCACTTAGAACTGATAAGAATGAGATGGAGGATAAGAATAGTGTTAGATTATCTACCTTCCATCAGGCTAAGGGCCTTGAATTTAAAACTGTATTTATGGTAGCGATGGAGGATGGTATATTTCCATCTGATAATATAGATAGAATGAATATTAAGGAAATGGAAGAAGAAAGAAGAATTTGTTATGTAGGTATAACAAGAGCTAAGAAAAGACTATTCCTTACTAATTCTACCTATAGAATGAGATTTGGTGTTACATCTGAATTTCCACCATCATTATTCATTAGAGAAATGAATAGAAATCTATATGAGGATTATCATAAGGGCTTCAAGAAGCCTACATTTGATAAGCCTACTATAGAAATTAAAAAGGAAGAAAAGCCTACAGTAAGTAATAATACATTTAAGGCAGGAGATAAGATTAATCATAAGGCCTTTGGTGATGGTATTGTTGTTTCTGTAGATGGAGATAATATTAAGGTAGCCTTTAGTGCTGAATTTGGTATTAAGACACTAAGAGCTAACCACCCAGCAATTAGAAGAATTTAGGTGATATTGTGGAACCAAAGGAAAGAATTGAAGAATTAAAGAAAATATTAACAGATGCGGGTATTGCCTATTATGTCAAT
Organism: Acholeplasmatales bacterium; assembly: GCA_016282815.1. GTDB lineage: Bacteria > Bacillota_I > Bacilli_A > Acholeplasmatales > Anaeroplasmataceae > Anaeroplasma. The sequence continues at coordinate 3,743 of JAEELU010000058.1, read as the reverse complement.
GATAATCCTATAATGGAGGATTATGAATATGACAAGCTAATGACTGAGCTACTTTCATTAGAGGAAAAATATCCTGAATATAAAACGATAGATTCTCCAACTAATAAAATTGGTGGAGAGGTATTATCTAAATTCGAAAAGGTTACTCATGAAATCAAAATGATGAGCTTATCTGATGCCTTCTCATATGATGAGCTAATTGACTTTGATAGGAAGGTTAAGGATGTAGCTCCTAACGCTACATACCTATGCGAAATGAAAATCGATGGTCTTTCCGTATCATTAAAATATGAAAATGGAGTATTAGTTCGTGGTGCTACACGTGGTAATGGTAGTGTTGGTGAGAATATTACTCATAATGTAAAAACAATTAAGAGTATTCCTCTTAAGCTTAATAAGAATATTGATATTGAGGTTAGAGGAGAAATATTCATGCCTAAGGCATCATTTATTGAGCTTAACCGTGAGCGTGAGGAAAATGAAGAGGAGCTATTTGCTAACTGCCGTAACGCCGCAGCTGGATCAGTTCGTCAGCTAGATTCTAGGATTGCAGCTAAGAGAAACTTGGATTGCTTCCTATATTACAATATGGACCCAACTGTTAAAACTCAGGAGGGTGCACTCCTTTCGATGAAGGATTTAGGATTAAAAATAAATACTAATTATAAGCATGCTCAAACTATTGATGAAATAATAGAATATATTGATTCAATTGGTAAGATAAGAGATGAGCTTCCTTATGATATTGATGGTATCGTAATAAAGGTAAATGAAATAGATTTACATAGTATCATTGGTGAAACAGTAAAATACCCTAAATGGGCTATTGCCTATAAATTCCCACCTGAGGAGGTTAAAACAAAGCTTATTGATATTATTTATCAGGTAGGAAGAACTGGTGTAATAACACCTGTAGGTGTATTTAAGCCTGTATTCGTTCAAGGCTCATTAATCTCTAAGGCTACACTTCATAATGAGGATTACATTAAAATGAAGGATATTCATGTTAATGATAATGTAATCATTCATAAGGCTGGAGATGTTATCCCTGAGGTTGTAGGACCTGTACTTGATGATAGAGGTAATGATATCATTGAATTTAAAATGATTGATACCTGCCCATGCTGCGGTGCTAAGCTTCAAAGAATTGATGGTGAGGCTGACTATTACTGTACTAACCCATACTGTAAGGAAAAGCTTGTTAATGGATTAATCCATTTCGCCTCAAAGCCTGCCTATGATATTGATTCATTAGGTGAAAAGGTAGTAAAGGATTTGTATGAATTGGGATACATTAAGGATATCCCATCTATATTTAATTTAAGAGGCTCATATAGTGAGCTAATAAAAATACCAGGCTATGGTGAAAAATCTATAGATAAGTTATTAGAAGCTATTGAAAAGTCTAAGGAGAATAACCTAGATAGATTATTATTTGGTTTAGGTATTAGACACGTAGGTGGTAAGGTTAGTAAGCTTTTATCTAAACGCTTCGGTAGTATGAATGCTATAATTAACGCATCATTTGATGATATTGCTAATATTCCAGATTGTGGTGATGTTATAGCAAAATCAGTATTTGATTATATGCATAATGACGATAACCTAAATATGATTTCTACATTACAGGAATTAGGTCTAAATATGAAATATAACCAAGGTGATATAAAGGTTAATTATTTCACAAATAAAAAATGTGTATTAACTGGTACATTATCATCGATGGGAAGAACTGAGGCTAAAGCCTTAATAGAGGCTTCAGGTGGAAGCCTATCAGAATCAGTAAGTAAGAAAACTGATATATTAATATTAGGTGAAAATCCAGGTAGTAAATATGATAAGGCTAAGGCTTTAGGTATCTACATAATGGAGGAAGCTGAATTCCTAGAAAAAATAAAATAATATGTATTTTTAGTATACCTTTTTGGTATACTTTTTTTATGGAAATGAATATCATTTAGCTGACTACGTGGAGACTATGGAGGCTTATAAACTAAAATATGTGAACTGGTTTGAAAAAGTGGGAAAGCACTAATAGTATTAAGAGTAAAACAATTAATCATATTGTTTTATTACCCACATTATTGTATAATTTAATTAAGGACAAGTGGGTGATAAAATGATTGATTTATTAAAAGTAATAAATGATTGCTTAAGTTATGAAGATGAGCTTGAGTGGGTAGAATATAAAGAAAACATGTTCGTGATTGATGATGTTGGACAATATGTTTCTGCGCTTTCAAATAGTGCTGCAATTCTTGGTAAACCTAATGCATATATGATTTGGGGAATTGAAAATAAATCTCATAATATTACTGGAACAGTAATAAATTATAATGCTGATAAGGATGGAGAACCAATACAACATTATTTGGCTAGAAAAATATCACCAAGTATTCCTTTTTACTTTGATGAAACTATTATTGATGGTAAAAGAATTGTTGTTCTTACAATACCTTCGGCTAAAATTGTTCCAACTGATTTTGATGGTATAAGATATATAAGAATAGGCTCTAGTAAAGAAAATTTGAAAAAGTATCCACAAAGAGAAGCATTTTTATTCTCTGTTTTAACATTCGGTCTTCCAACAATAAATAATAAAGAATCTGAATATCAAGATTTAACGTTTAATCAGTTATTTACTTATTACGCATCTAAAGGAATAACTATAAATAAGAATAACTTTAAAACAAATCTTCATTTGTTAACAAAAGATGGAAAATATAATATTATGGCTCAGTTATTATCAGATAATTCACATATGCCAATTAGAGTTGCCATATTTGATGGTAAAACTAAAGCAAGTAAAATGTATTCTGTAAAAGAATTCGGTTACAAATGCTTATTATATTCTTTATATGAAGTATTGAATTATGGTGAGATATTAAATGTTCCACAAGCTAATGAAGAAAATAGAATAATGGAACGTGAAGAAGTTATGCTATTTGATTATGATGTGTTTAGAGAAGCTATTATAAATGCATTTTTACATAATAAGTGGGTTGATTTAAATGAACCGATGATAACTATTTATAATGATAGAATTGAAATTTTATCACGTGGGGAATTGGCTCCACTTCAAACAATTAATGGCTTTTATAAAGGACATTCTATACCAGTAAATGAAAAATTATCTGAATTATTCTTACAATTACATATCAGTGAAAAAACTGGTAGAGGAATTCCTAAAATAGTTGATGTTTATGGCAAGGAAGCAATAGATATATCGGATGACACTATATTAGTCACAATCCCATTTAATAGGATCAATAAAGTGGGTGATAAAGTGGGTGATAAAGTGGGTGATAAAGTGGGTGATAAAAATCTTAATATTTCACAAATAAAGGTTTTAGCTGAAATACGAAATAATCCAAACATCACAAAACCCGAATTGATGATTAAATGTGATTTAGGAAAGACTTCAATTGATAATATTATTGCCTTTTTGAGAAAAAATAATATTATTGAGAGAATTGGCTCTAATAAGACAGGATACTGGAAGGTTATAAAATAAAATGATAAAGGTATATAAAAACGGAACTGAATTTGTTAATGACAATAAAGAATTCTTAGATAAAAATAAATATATGTCAGTTTTCTTCTATATTGATGCTAAAGTACTGAATGAAACAACAAATAGTAATTTCGCAATTAAAGTAGAAGATGATAATAATAAATTATTAGCAATTAAGGTTGAGCCATATAACCTATTACTATATGGTGATAAAGAATTAACTCTAGAT
>JAEELU010000001.1 GCA_016282815.1 Acholeplasmatales bacterium | reverse complement strand
GGTATGAATTTGATGGTAAGGCATATAAGGATTACCAAAGACTAGTAAATAGCATCAAGCTTTTTAAAAAGAAAATCTACGATGAGATTTATGAGGATTTAAACGACTTGGTATCTGTATTAATACCAGTTGAAAATGAAAAAGACCCATTATGGGAAAAAGGTGCTAGAGCAATTACCCTTGCAGTATTACTTGCAATGCTTGAGGATTCAACTGATCCAGCAAATGAAATGACTAAAGAAAAATTCAATTTCTTTAATATGACAAAGATACTTCAAAATTCAAATAAGGATTATGAAGACTTAAGAATGTATTTTAAGGGAAGAAGTCCATTATCAAAGGCTTATTCATTATCAAAGCAAGTGTGTGATGCCGCTCCATCAACAAGAGCTTCATACATGTCAATTGTTTATGATAAATTAGTATTATTTAATGATACAGGTGTTTGTGCTTTAACATCAACTTCTGATTTTACAGCAGAATCACTTGCAGAACACCCAACAGCATTATTCCTAAAGATTCCTGATGAAAAGGATACAAGACATAATCTAGCAGCAATCTTCATCTTAAATATCTATAAAACATTAATTAAGGTTGCATCAGAAACAGCAGAGCTAGCATTACCAAGAAATGTATACTTTATCATGGATGAATTTGGTAATATGCCAAAGATCAGTAAATTTGATAAGTTTATCACCGTAGGTCGTTCAAGAAAAATATGGTTTACAATGATTGTTCAATCATATTCACAGCTTAACAACGTATATGGTGATAATGTCGCTGAGATTATTAAGGGTAACTGTGGTATTAAGATGTTTATCGGTTCTAATGATATGGGAACTTGTAAGGAATATAGTGAATTATGTGGTAACATCACTATTCAAACATCTTCAACAAGTGGTAGTGCACATGGTGAAAAGAATTATTCAACATCACTACAAACTAGACCTCTTATTTACCCATCAGAGCTACAAAGACTTAATCACCCTGGTGATATAGGTCACTCAATTATAGTTACATTCGGTAACTACCCATTAAAAACTTATTTTACCCCATCTTTTAAGGTTCCGCTTTACAAGATAGGTAAAATGGATCAATCAGATCTTGAAGATAACTTCTTCAACGAAAATGCTATCTTCTACGATGTTAAGAAGAGAAATAATGCTTTAATGCAAAAAGTAAAAGAAGCTAATAATCAGGAAGGCTTTGCTGGCTTAAAGGTTAATGAAGGACCTGTAGCTGGAATGAGCCAAGATTCTCCGGTAGAAGAACAAACTCCAGTATCTGAGGAAGCTAATGCCTCTGAAGAAACGACTGTTAATGAAGAAGTAAAAGAGGCAAAAGAAGAAAAGAAACCTAAGGCTAAGTCTCAACCAAAGAAAACTACTAAAAAGGCTGAGCCAAAGGAAAAGGCTACTAAAGAGAAAAAAGAATCTAGCACAAAGGCTAGAAAGAATAAAAAGGTTAATAATCCAAGTCAAGCAGAATTACAAAAGGCATACGAAGAATATGTTAAAGAAAATCCTGATGTTACATTCTTAGATTTCTGTGTATTATTAGCGAATGGAAAAATAACAATCTAAAAAAGGAGGTAAAAGCAAATGAAGAAAAAAAGAATATTTAAAATAATTATTATGCTTGTACTCCTTGTAGGTTTAGTAGGTATATCTTCATTTCTTACACTTAAAACAAATGCTAGTGGAAACACAATATATTTTAAAGATCCAATTATAGAAGCTAACGATTCTAGTATAATTGTTGTTGAAATAGTTGGTGAGGGTGCTGCTAATGACCCAGTTGAAGCATTCGTTCGTACTGATGGCGGTACTGCTATAGCAGGTTTAGATTATGTAAACACAGATACACATTTAAAAATGAAATATGATAGTAATGGAAAATTATCATATAAATTTTCACTTAAATGTTTGAATACTGCTGATAACAGAGAACAAATGCTAATATATGATCAAAATAATATCATATATGGTAGATACTTCAATGTAACAATGTATAAGGCAAATAATGCAACAATTGATGATAGTAAGAAAACATCTAAGTGTTATTTACCGTATAATTATAAAATTGAAGCTGTAACTGGTTTTATACAAGACACTCCAAAATATAGTAGTGAAGATCATTCATATATTAAAGAATATTTTACTCCACAAGTTGTATTTGATAGTGGCGTAAGCCGTATTGATGGTGGAAGTAGATATTATACTTGGAAGCATGGTCATTCTGCTACTTTTAATAATGAAAAGACTGCATATTGGTTAAAAACATACATCGAATCAGGCATAGCATCAGCATATGGCTCTTTCGCAATTGATTATGTTGATGATCATGACCCAGTTTGGGCCCCTTCTTCTGGAAATATTATTATACAGTATGGAAATAAAGAATTTTTAGACAAATTCACTAATGATTATAAAACAAGTAAGGATTGTCCAGGTCTTGCATTATACCTAGATGAAGAACCAGCAGGATATGAAGGAATGTTCTGGGATCCTGATAATGATGGATATCAACTTGCTCCAAAGGCTATGAAGAATATCTTAATTGATAATGTAAGTCCTTATAAAAAAGATGATAACCAAATTGATATTGTAGATAAAGCAATTAAATCAGAAGTAAGAACTGTTTCATGGATTCAGCAAGAAAATGCCTTCTATGCTAGCCAAAAAGCTTTGGTTACTACTGGAGCGCTTAAAATTAACCCATATAATGGTATTATTGACACAGGTGTAATGGTACATAATCATGCTTCAGAAATAGATAGAGACGTAGATGATGTTTATCAATTCTTATTCCTTGTTGATGAAACAGCTCCAACAATTATTAGTGAATTCGTTGATGATTCACAAATAAAAACTACAGGCAAATTAAAATTCTATATACGTTTTAATGAACCTGTTATAAGTACAAGAAAAAATGACCTAACATTATTTTTTGATAATAACCCAACTCCATATGGTGCAAAATATCTAGAAGGTAATTATACAGATACTCTTGTTTATGAAATGGATGCCATAGATATAAACAGAGGGTTTAGAGAAGTAAGTTATCAATTACCAAATGATGATATTGGTGATATGGCATGTAACATTGATGAATATGGTATTTATTACAATAATAGAATACCTGTAGAGGTTACAAATGTATCTAGACCAATGGTTTCATTAAATGGTGCAGTTGGTGATATGTATCCAAATATTACTATTGATCAAATTGGTTCAGATACACCACACAATATATATAATTTATTAGTTTCAATAAATAATGATGGCGCTAAAACCATAAAAAATGGTAAATTATATTACACATGGGATAAAAAAGAAAATCTATTAAATCCTAGTGATTATGCTAGTACTGAAGAGTATAAAGCAGCATTAGAGAATTCCCAAAATTACGCTAATGAACATTCATTTACTGAAGAAGAAAATGGTTCAATGACTTTAACACTTGTTAAAAGTGAAAAAGATAAAATTGATAGTGGAGAATATTATCTACATCTTTTAGCAGTATCGGGATACGGATTTACACAAGTAGAAACTTATGGAAAGTATGTACTTGATGGTGAACCACCTGAAATAAATCAAACAACTCCGAGTCCAAACAACTTAAAAGAAAAGACATTTGCCTTTACAATGAAAAACAAGGAAAATTCTAATACTAAAATATACAATGTATTTATCATTTATAAATATGTTGATAAGGACGGAGAAACTCAAGAATTAAAAGTTAAACTTTATTCAAATGGTGAAAAGGTATCAGAAATTGCTAGTTGCATTACAGAAGAACCTAGTGAAGGAGAAATAACTTACAAATATACATCAACAATTGATGAAGCAGCAACACTCCCAAGGGAACAAGGTATTGCAGACATATTAGCAAAACAAGGCAGAACAAACTTTGATGTTAGATTTGAAGTAGAAGATACAGCTGGAAATAGAAAAGTATCAAATATGATTAGAGTTGCATATGATACAAGAGCGTTATTCAATGTGAATACGACGGTTCCAACAACTGATTCTAATGAT
>JAEELU010000057.1 GCA_016282815.1 Acholeplasmatales bacterium | reverse complement strand
TTATAGTGGTATAACAAAAGTAGACAAAGGATAAAAAATCCTAGTCTACTTTTTTGTTTTATAATAAATATATACTTCTTCCTAGGAAGAAACGCGGAGGTGATAAAATGGGAAGACCAAGTGGAACAAAGAATAATATGAAGACACCTGAAGAAAAGGAACGTCTAATTAAGGAATTTGAAGCATCAAGAATTGGGCCAAAAGCTTTTTGCAAAAAAAATGGAATTGGAGTTAGTCCATTTAGAGTTTGGTGAATTAAATACGCTAAGTATGGTATAGACGGATTGAAAAGTAAGACCGGTAAACCTGCCAATCATAAAAAGGCAAATAACAAAGGTATCTATTTAAGAAAACCTAAAACTCGTGAAGAGGAACTTGAAATTCAGGTTATAAAACTTCAAATTGAAAATGAACGATTAAAAAAAGGTTATACAGTGAAAGGGGATGGGGCAAGAAAGGAATACGTTTCTACCTTAGAAAAGAATACGAAATAATTGAGGAATTAAGTAATAGATATTCAATAAATAGATTATGCAAATTAATGGCTATTAATAGGTCTGGATATTATAAATGGTTAAAGAGAAAGGAAAGTCCTAGTCAAATTGAAATAACTAGGAACGCTGATATTGAGTTAATAAAGAAATATCATTTACAGCATCCATCACATGGATATAGATGGTTAAATGCCTATATACGTCAAAAAGAAGGCATTATATGGAGTGATAATCATGTGCATTTGTGCTGTAAGTATGCAGGCTTAATATCTAAAGGCAAGCATTATAAATGGAAAAGACCTGGAGATCAATCCTGTAAATTTGAAAATCTTCTTTTCAAGAAATGGAAAAAACTTAATAGACCTTTCCAAGTTATAGTATCAGATATGACAGCATTTTGGGCCAACAAAGTATATTATGAATTAACTATGTATTTTGATGCCTACACAAAAGAAATTGTAGGATATTCGTTATCTACCAAAAAAGGTGATATTAAAACATATTATGATGGATTACAACAAGTTTTAGATAAAATAAAAAAGGAAGCAAACACAGATCAACCGTCAATTTTGCACACCGACCAAGGTTCTGTATATGCATCCCTAAGCTATAACGAGCTCATGAAAGATTATAACATTAAACGTTCTATGAGTCGAGCAGGAACTCCGACTGATAATCCTGTTAATGAATCATTAAACGGATGGATAAAAGAGGAATTGTTTACAGACTTTAATTTGAACAAGTCATCCAATGTTCAAAAAAGTATAGATGATTATGTAAAATATTATAATTATGAAAGACCAGCTTATTCATTAAAGTACAAAACCCCACACCAGTTTAAAACTGATATGGGGTTCTAAGCTTTTTTTTAAACTGTCTACTTTTACTTGACTAGTTCAACTGAGTTTTTTATCAGTAGGCTTTAATTACTATATTAAGTTGTATTTTTATTTTCATTTTAAACATATTTATCACAACTTTCTTTATGATTTTATTATACTACAAAACCATTTTAAAAGATATAATATAATGTTGTAATTTTAAATGGTGATGCGCTATGAAATATGTAAATTATTAATAGCAGAATAAAGAAAACACGTCAGTTTAAACTGGCGTGTTTTTGATTATTACTTATATAATTTTTTAGCGTAGAATTCAGCTTCAGTTGTTACATCAATCTTAAGCTTCTTAAATACACCTAAATCAACTTCTGGTAAAATAACAGTAGCATGTGCCTGACATGATGCAAGATTTGGTAATTCCTTCATTGCCATTTCAGCAAGTGGGTTTGTTTGAGCACTTATTGCTAGGGCAATTAATATTTCATCCGCATGTAATCTTGGGTTTTTATTACCAAGATTGTTTATTTTCATTTCGCTTATAGGAGCGATGATTGATTTAGATATTAGCATCATTGAATCCTTGATACCGGCTAAAACCTTAAGGGCATTAAGAAGTAGAGCAGCAGGAGCAGAAAGTAGTGCAGATGTTTTAGCATCTACTATTGTTCCATCAGGTAATTCCATAGCCATAGATACTGTATTAGTTTTATCACGTTTAGCTAATGCTGCCTTTACGCAAGGTCTATCATCAACTGATACACCAAGTTGGTTCATTAATAAACCAATCTTATCTACAGCATTTTGACTTATCTTTCCATTTCTTAAATCAACTAAAGAAGTTAAATATCTACGAATGATTTCATTCTTAGAAGCTTCCTTTGCTGCATCATCATCACATATAGCAAATCCTGCCATATTAACACCCATATCAGTAGGTGATTTATATGGAGAAGAACCATATATTGCTTCAAACATTGATTTTAATACTGGGAATATTTCTACATCTCTATTATAGTTAACTGTTACAGTATTATATGCTTCTAGGTGGAATGGGTCTACCATATTAACATCATTTAAGTCTGCAGTTGCAGCTTCATATGCAAGGTTAACTGGGTGCTTAAGTGGTAAATTCCAAATAGGGAATGTTTCATACTTAGCATAGCCTGCTTTAACTCCACGCTTATTTTCATGATAAAGCTGAGATAAGCATGTTGCCATTTTACCAGAACCAGGTCCTGGTGCAGTAACAACTATAATCTTTCTTTCAGTTTCAATATATTCATTTTTACCGAATCCATTTTCTGAGATGATATTATTAACGTCATGTGGATAACCAGTAATTTCATAATGAAGATAAGTTTTGATACCTAGGTTATTTAATTTATTTCTAAAAGCTTCAACCTGTGGTACTGCTTGATATTGTGTGATACATACAGAACCAACATATAAGCCAGAAGCTCTAAATGCATCTATTAATCTTAATACCTCTGATTGGTAATTAATTCCTAAATCATTTCTAATTTTATTTTTTTGGATATCGTGTGCATTGATTGCTATAACAACCTCAACGCTATCCTTAATAGTTAATAGCATCTTTAATTTACTATCTGGCATAAATCCAGGTAATACTCTTGAAGCATGGAAATCATCGAATAGCTTACCACCAAATTCTAGGTATAGCTTATTACCAAATTCAGACACACGCTTAAGTATATTTTCAGATTGTAGCTTTAAATATTTATCATTGTCAAACGCAATTTTCATAGTTTTCTCCACCTTCAGTCTTTACAACATAGTTATTATATTATTTCTTATTTTTTATTTCAATAAAATAATAGTATTTTTCTATTGAAAATATTTTACTCAAGTGATAGAATTATAAAAATTATTAATTTTAGGAGGAATTTATGGCATTTTATTATGATGAACCATCTCATACATTTAGTGAGTACTTATTGGTTCCTGGTTATTCTGATGAAAATTGTATTCCAAGTAATGTTTCTTTGAAAACACCACTTGTCAAATTTAAAAAGGGAGAGACACCTCAGATTACAATGAATGTTCCTCTAATTAGTGCAATTATGCAATCTGTATCTAATGATACAATGGCTATCGCACTAGCAAAAGAGGGAGGAGTTTCATTTATTTATGGATCTCAAACTATAGAAAATCAAGCAGCAATGGTTAGAAAGGTAAAGAACTATAAGGCTGGATTTGTTACTAGCGACTCAAATCTATCACCTGAGGATACACTTCAGGATGTATTAGATTTAAAGGAAGAAACTGGTCACTCTACTATAGCTATTACTAGTGATGGTACTGCACAGGGTAAATTATTAGGTATCGTATCATCAAGAGATTATAGAGTTTCTAGAATGGAGCCATCATTAAAGATTAAGGAGTTTATGACACCTATCTCTAAGATGATTACAGCTCCTGAGGGAACAACATTAAAGGAAGCTAATGATATTATATTTGAGCATAAGCTTAATAGCTTACCTATCGTAGATAAGAATGGCTGCCTAGTAGCATTCGTATTTAGAAAGGATTATTCATCTCATAAGGATAATCCACTTGAGCTATTAGATGCTCATAAGAGATATGTTGTTGGTGCTGGTATCAACACAAGAGACTATGAGGAAAGAGTACCTGCATTAGTTGAGGCTGGTGCTGATGTATTATGTATTGACTCAAGTGAAGGCTTTAGCTGTTGGCAAAAGAATACTATTGATTGGATTAGATCAAAGTATGGCGATAAGGTTAAGGTTGGAGCTGGTAACGTAGTTGATGGTGAAGGCTTTAGATTCTTAGCTGAGGCTGGTGCTGATTTCGTTAAGATTGGTATCGGTGGAGGATCTATCTGTATCACTCGTGAAACAAAGGGTATCGGTAGGGGTCAAGCTACAGCTGTTATTGAAGTAGCTAAGGCTAGAGATGAATATTATAAGGAAACAGGTATTTATGTACCTATCTGTTCAGATGGTGGTATCGTACATGATTATCATATTACACTTGCTCTAGCAATGGGTTGTGATTTCTGTATGTTAGGTAGATACTTTGCTAGATTTGATGAATCACCTACTCAAAAGGTATTAGTTAATGGTAACTATATGAAGGAATATTGGGGTGAGGGTTCTGCAAGAGCTCGTAACTGGCAAAGATATGATCTTGGTGGTTCTAAGAAGCTATCATTCGTTGAAGGTGTTGATTCATATGTTCCATATGCTGGACCACTTCATGATACAGTATCAGTTACATTATCTAAGATTCGTCATACAATGTGTAACTGTGGTGCATTAACAATTCCTGAATTACAACAAAAGGCTAAGCTTACTCTTGTAAGTAGTGTATCTATCGTTGAAGGTGGAGCACATGATGTTGTTGTAAAGGATACAAACACTCATAATTAATAAACAATATGCGGGTCTTCCGCATATTTTATTTTATAAAATTAAAAATGTTGTTTTCTAATAAAATTTTTTATGTTAGAATAGTAGTGTTTTATCGGAGGAAAAAACATGGGTGGATTTTTTGGAGTAGTATCTAAACACGATTGTGTATTTGATTTATTTTTTGGAGTTGATTACCATTCACATCTTGGAACTAGAAGAGGTGGATTAGTAGTACTTAATGAGAACGGCTTTAATAGAGCTATTCATAACATTGAGAATTCTCCATTTAGAACAAAGTTCGAGCATGATGTTCTTGATATGAAGGGAAATATGGGTATTGGTTGTATTTCTGATTTTGAGCCACAGCCTTTACTAGTTAGATCTCATCATGGTACATATGCAATCACAACAGTAGGTAAGATAAATAACATTAGAGAGTTAACTGATTTCTTATTTAATAACGGTCATTCTCATTTCCTCGAAATGAGTGGTGGCGATATTAATCCTACAGAGCTTGTAGCATCTATTATTAATCAAAAGGATAATTTAATAGATGGTATTAAATATGCTCAGGAATTAATTGATGGATCAATGACATTCTTAATTTTAAATGAGAAGGGCTTATATTGCTCAAGAGATAAATATGGTAGAACACCTCTTGTTATTGGAAAAAACAAGGATGGCTACTGTGCATCATTTGAATCCTTTGCATATCTTAACTTAGGATATAAGGATTACAAGGAGCTTGGACCTGGTGAGGTTTGTGTAATTACTACAGAAGGTGTAAAAACATTAGTAGCCCCTGGTAATAAGATGAGAATTTGTACATTCCTATGGGTATATTATGGTTACCCATCATCAAGCTACGAGGGAATCTCAGTTGAAAGAATGAGATGTAACTGTGGTAAATATATGGCAATGCGTGATTGTGTTAAGCCTGATTCAGTTGCTGGTGTACCTGATTCTGGTACAGCACATGCAATTGGTTATTCAAATCAATCTGGAATTCCATTCCAAAGACCATTTATTAAATATACACCAACATGGCCAAGAAGCTTTATGCCAACAATTCAAACAAAGAGAAATCTAATTGCTAAAATGAAGCTTATTCCTGTTCATGATTTAATTGAAAACAAGAGTCTATTATTAATTGATGACTCAATTGTACGTGGTACTCAAATGAGAGAAACTACTGAGTTCTTATATGATAGTGGTGCAAAAGAGGTACATATTCGTTCAGCTTGTCCTCCACTAATCTATGGATGTAAGTATTTAAATTTCTCAAGAAGTACATCAGAGATGGAGTTAATCACTAGACGAATGATTAATAAGCTTGAGGATGGTAAGATTACTCCCGAGTTATTACAGCAATATGCTGATCCAAATACAGAAAAATATGCACAAATGGTAGAAGAGATTAGAAAAGAATTAAAATTCACTTCATTAGCATTTAATAGAATCGATGATTTAAAGAAGGCTTGTGAAATAGATGAAGATAAGCTTTGTACATATTGCTGGGATGGTAAGGAATAATATAATATATAAGGATGAGTCAAGAAAAAAAGTGCTTGACTCTTTTTATTATTTAAAGTAAAATGTTAATCGGTACATTTTAAAAAGCAATTATCCACAAATTGCCCTAAATTATATTAAATATTTTAGGAGGATTAAAACATGAAAACATTCATGGCAAACAATCAAACAGTACAACACGCATGGTATGTAGTTGACGCAAATGGACTAACATTAGGTAGACTTGCTACTCAAGTAGCTATCTTACTAAGAGGTAAGCACAAGCCAACATATACTCCACATGTTAATTGCGGTGATAATGTAATCGTAATTAATGCAGACAAAATCAAATTAACTGGTAATAAGTGGGATGACAAGTTATATCGTAAGCACTCAGAGTACACTGGTGGTTTAAGAACATTAACTGCTAAGGAAGTTATGACTAAGTACCCTACTAGAATGGTAGAGGAAGCTGTTTATGGTATGTTACCACACACTAAGCTTGGTGATCAGATGAGAAAGCAACTTTATGTTTATGCTGGAGCTGAACATCCACATACTGCTCAAAAACCAGTAGAATTTGTAGTAAAGGCTTAGTAGGGAGGATATAGACATGGCAAAGAAATTAGTACAATACTTAGGTACAGGACGTCGTAAGAGTTCTGTTGCACGTGTATACTTACGTCCAGGTAAAGGTAAGATCACTATCAATGATAGAGAGTTCGAGGATTATATTCCTTCAGCTGCAGTACGTCTAGACGTATTACAACCACTTGAGTTAACTGAAAATGTAGAAAAGTTTGACGTATTAGTTAATGTATGCGGTGGTGGAATCACTGGTCAAGCAGGAGCAATCCGTTTAGGTATTACTCGTGCATTAATGGAAGTAAATCCAGACTACCGTGCAATCTTAAAGCCAGCTGGCTTAGTAACACGTGATCCACGTGCTAAAGAGCGTAAGAAGTATGGTCTTAAGAAAGC
>JAEELU010000056.1 GCA_016282815.1 Acholeplasmatales bacterium | reverse complement strand
GAATGCTAGTAGAAGAGTTTAAACCTCTAAATGGGTCTACTTCAGCATCCTTATCTGTTGAGCCTGTAATACTACTTAGCTTTGAATTAACAATCATATATCCACCTTTAACTGTAGGATACCCTTTGTCAGGAGCTTCAGAATCATTATTTTTTAAATAATTTAGAATTCCTTTATATTCAACTGATTCTAAATATACTGAAGCGTCAAGGCCTGCAAGAATTCCCTGTGATACACCACCAAGCTTATATTTACTATTAGCCTGTTGAACTACAGATTGATAAGATTTTATAGTTGATACATAGCTTAGGTATTCAGTGTTATCGACTAATGTATTATATACATAAGCCATACCACCTCTAACCTTTGGAATTCTATCTTCAACATTCTTTAAAATACAATTAGATAATGTAGCTTGTAAATATTTATTGTATAAATAGCTATCACCGCTATCGCCCCATAGGAAGGCTTTCTTTTGTGGTATTGCGATACCATATAGGATTTCATCAAATTCTAAGCCAGCATCACGTAATGTGAAATAATATCTACATGATTTATCTGAATAAGTATATGATGAGCCTTGGTTTGCATAGCTTTGGTATTCGTTTTCGATTCTTTCCATCATTTTATATAAATAGCCATTAGGATCATCTGAACCTGCATTAAATTTACAATATGATACATTTAAGCCATTATTACCAGAAGCACCAATAGGAGCCTTCTCATATGTACCCTTAGATGTGTAGTATGGGTTTGAATAATCTATTTGTCCATCAAATGATTTACCAAATGTACAATGGTCAATCCAAACACCCTCTGAGAAGGAAACCTTAAAATATGCCCATCCGAATGAATCATAATCTCCAACCTTAATTGTAGGAGTAGCAGAGGTTGAATCCTCCCACATCCAGATTTCATCCATGCTTAGATTTCTAAATGATACATTATAGCAAGATGATACCTCAAAGCCACAGTGAGTTAGCTTAGCACCATTCTTAGAATAGATAACTAGGTTAGAAGAATTAGTAACCTTTATTTTACTAATACCAGCTGCCTTTAAATCAGGATCAGAATAAACATCAGTGCTACCCTTAAGTCTATCGCTTTTATCCCAGTTTTCGTATACTGCCTGATTAGCACCTAAGTCCTTAATAAGGTTATAGCCTAAATCTAGGTCACTTGCGATTTCGATAACTCTAATTTCACCAGGCTTAGTTACCTCCTGGCTGATAGATACCTTAGCGTATGGAGAATCCTCATAATATGTCATAGAAGCAGTATAGTTAGTATCCTCAGGGTCAAATGGAACATCTGATGGTATTCTAGTGAATGAGCCATCAGGATTCTTTAGATATAAGCCCTTAGTGATAGCACTTGTCCAGTTAGATGCGTTCTTTCTAACGTTATTACGAACAACGTAACTATCCTCACCCTCGATATTAACATCACCTGTAATAGTATTAGTATACTCGAATTTAGCATCATATATAGCATCTAGGAATTCCTTAGGTGTTCTTACTATTTTATAGGCACTAGTGCTTTCATATGATGAATAATCTAATATTGTCTTATTGTAATTAGTTTTTATTTTAACTCCATTAGGTATACCATTTATTTCTGTAGTAGTAGCTTCCTCAGTAGTAGATGTGGTTGTAGGAGTACTTGTAGTTGTAAAAGTGCTAGTTGGAGTAGCCTTCTCCTGACAGCCTGTAAGTAGAAGTAGAGCAACCACCGGTATAGCCATAAAATTGATTATCCTCTTCATAAATTTCCTCTTTCCTTATTTATATATAATATATAGTTGATTTTATCATATTATCGATATTTTTAGAATAAAAAACAAGGATAATTTTATGATGAAAAAAAGTAAAAAAATATATTGCAAACACCTATTCTTTTTGATATAATGGACCTGCTCTATGTCGAGCAAGAACTGGCTGTGAAGTGGGAGGTTGCCGACACACCGAAGGGCGTTGTCATACAGTGTATCGGGTTTTCTCATGGAGCAAGTCTATACGACGATTATAGGCGAAAGGAGTAATTAAAAATGGCAAAAGAAAAAATTAAAATTCGTTTAAAGTCTTATGATCACAAGTTATTAGACGCATCAGCAAAGAAGATCGTTGAAAGCGCAAAGAAGACTGGTTCACAGGTAAATGGTCCAATTCCACTACCTACTGAAAAGGAAGTATTCACAATCCTTCGTTCACCACATGTTAACAAGGATTCACGTGAGCAGTTCGAAAGAAGAACTCATAAGAGATTAATCGAGATTGTGGATCCAACTTCACAAACAATTGACGCTTTAATGCACATTGAGCTACCTTCAGGTGTAGACATCGTATTAAAGAAGTAATTAAAAAATATTTTAAGAAAAGAGGAAAATTTCAATGGCTAAGGGAATCTTAGGTAGAAAATTGGGCATGACTCAAATTTTCGACGCAGCTGGTAATTTAATTCCAGTTACTATCGTTGACTGTTCTGAAAATGTAGTATTACAACAAAAGACAGTTGAAAACGATGGTTATGTTGCTGTACAGGTTGGTTGTTCAAATAAGAGAGAAACTCTTGCAAACAAGCCTGAACAGGGTCACGTTGCTAAGGCAAACACTGCTCCTAAGCGCTTCATAAGAGAATTCCGTTTCTCAGAAGCTCAAGGAAATGAGTTATTATCTTACAATGTAGGCCAAGAAGTTAAAGTAGATATTTTCAGTGCAGGAGATGTAATCGATGTTACTGGTACTTCAAAGGGTAAAGGTTTTGCAGGTACTATTAAGCGTTACAATCATGCAAGATTAAGAATGAGTCACGGTGTTTCTGCATGTCACCGTACAGTAGGTTCTATGGGTGCTATTAAGGGTAACCTTAAGGGTAAGAAGCTTCCAGGACATATGGGACATGTAACTGTAACTTTACAAAATTTAACAATCGCTAAGGTAGATTCTGAAAGAGAATTAATCCTAGTTCGTGGTAATGTACCAGGACCTAAAAAGGGATTTGTTATGATCAAGACTGCCGTAAAGGCATCTAAATAATTAGGAAAGGAGATTTATTATGCCAACAATCGCATTATTAAATCAATCTGGAGAAAAGATTAAAGATTTAGAATTAAGTGCTGACGTTTTCGGTATCGAAACTGTTAATCAGCAAGTAATATATGATGTGGTTAACTGCCAAAGAGCTGCTATGCGCCAAGGTACTCATGATACTAAGGGCCGTAGTGAGGTTAGAGGCGGTGGCCGTAAGCCTTGGAGACAAAAGGGTACAGGACGTGCTCGTCAAGGTTCTATACGTGCTCCACAATGGGTTGGTGGAGGAACAGTATTTGGTCCAACACCTAGAAGCTATGCCTTCAAGCTTAATAAGAAGGTAAAGAGATTAGCTCTTAAGAATGTATTATCTTATAAGGTAGCAGAAAACAACTTAATAGCTGTATCTGATGTAAAATTTGATGAAATTAAGACAAAGAATTTCGTTAAGTTCTTAGCTAACGTTAAGGCTGAGGGTAAGACAATCGTAATTTGTGCTCCAAGCGAGTTAACAAATGAAAATGTATTATCTTCTTCAAATATCCCAGGTGTATTCTTAGCACCTGCTGATAACGCAAGCGTTTATGAAATTCTATGCTACAAGAATTTAGTAATTACTGAAGCAGCTGTAGCATACTATGAGGAGGCACTAAAGTAATATGACTAAGGCATTTGATATTATTCAGGCTCCAATTATTACTGAAAAGACAATGGGCCTAAAGGAAAATTTCAACAAGTATACTTTCAAGGTTGCTTTAACAGCCAACAAAGTTGAAATTAAGAACGCAGTAGAAGAAATTTTTAAGGTAAAGGTTTTATCTGTTAATACAGTTAGAGTTTTACCTAAGCATAAGAGAGTTGGTCAACATGAAGGCTTCAAGCCTGCATATAAGAAGGCAATCTGCAAATTAGCAGACGGCGATAAGATCGACGCTTTCGAAATATAATAGGAGGAAATATTAACTATGGCAGTTAGAAAATATAAGCCAACGTCTAATGGTAGACGTAACATGTCAGTTTTAACATTTGATGAAATTACAACTGACACTCCTGAAAAATCATTATTAGCACCTAAGAACAGCAAGGG
>JAEELU010000055.1 GCA_016282815.1 Acholeplasmatales bacterium | reverse complement strand
TGATAGAAAGATTGAAGAGAAAAATGATAACCTATATGTAGTTAAGAGATAATAATGATACATTAACTATCAAATTAGGGCTCTATAAAAATATAGGGGGATAGGGGGATAAAATCCTGTTAAAAAACAGGGGGATACCCCTATTAAAATCCGAGGGGATACCTCTATTAAAATTTGAGGGGATAAAAAGGCACTAGCTCAGAAGTGAGTTAGTGCCTTTTCTCATGTCCAGATTTACATTTTTATAGGTTCGTTTTTATTTAATGAGAATAAGGCTCTATTTCTAAATCTATTAAAATCACTATATCCATAGCCATCACTTAATAATCTCTTTAATCTACCATTAAGTGATTCCATAGGACCATTTGACATTCGTTTACCATTTATTCTTATAAATGAATTAACTATGTAGATTTTCCAATGATCAATCATACATCCGAAATCTCTGAATTCCTGAAATTTAGATTTTTTGAATTTATTCTTCAGTAAGATTAAATTCTCTGTATTCTTCCTTAAGAAGATAAGCGACTTTTAAATCTTCATCAATAGATAATAGTTTCGCTAACACTTGATGCTTATCCCATAAATAAGCATAGTGTGAGTTTGGCTTTCTAACATATTTGATTTTGTCGAAATCTTCAACAAAGTAGTAGTGAAATGATTTTAAGAGCCAATAGTATCCGTTTCTATCAGTGTCTTTGTCTTTTACAAAACGTCTTTGAACTTGGAGCCTAATCTTATCCATAGCAGCTGTTAGATGCTCAATAACATGAAAAGAATCTACACATATAGTAGCATTAGGAAAGAATCGCTCTGATATGTCTAAATAAGTCTGCCACATATCTATATTAACGAAGTTAACACCAGCACGTTCTTTAGCTGGTATATGGATAAAGTAATCTTCTAAGATATTTTTTCTTCTAGCGTCCAATAAATCAAGTAACACATTTTTCATAGGATCAAACATACAAAAAGAGTATTTAGTACGAGTTAGTTTTTTAGAATATATTTCATCGAAGCAAATTACTTTGGTTAACGTATGTCTACTTAATTGGACTCTTTTATCGAAATGATGAATAACATTAGGAGTAGTAGTAAAACATTCACTGGCAACATCAGAAAATGTCTTTCTAGGATTTCTAAGCGAATTAATCATTTGTAATTCACCATAGATACTAATTCCATCTCCGATTGGGTTATGTTCCATAAATGAATGTCCACAATCTTTACATCTAAATTTTTTTTGAAAAAAAAGAATAGTAATTTTATGATTAGGAATAATACAGTGATTAATCTTTTTCTGTGTAGTTTCTTTAATCACAGTATGGGTTGACATACAATATGGGCAACCTGTTATTCTACGATTTAAGAATAATCTAACAGTAATATCAGAAGTAGTAGAATCAACATAGACTGTAGTTTTTGAAGTATCAACATCATAATTATGAAGCTCTACAAATTTTAGTAATTCTGTGTTATCATTATTCACGGGGACCTCCTTTCTAATTTTCTGGACAATTATATGATAGCACAGGTCCCCTTTTTATTTTATAGCTATAAAAAATTAGGGGGATAGATATGATTTAAATCATCCCCCTAGATTTTAATAGGTTATAGTTATCCCCCTATTATTTAATATTACTCAAATTAGCATAGAAAAGTGTCTTATTCGACATTTTCTATGCTTTTTTTACGTTTATTCGAAATTATAGATAAAATAAAAAATATTATTTAATTATTTTACTAGTTTTCTCATATATTGTTATGATATACTATTAAATAGTATAGTCTTAAAATTGTGAGGTGCTTATGTATACTTTAGATGAACTAAAAGAGTTTTTCAAAAATGATTTATTTGCGATGAAATTACTCGGCGCTGAAATAATAGAGGCTAAGGATGATTATGCTAAATGCTCATTTGTAATTCAAGATGATCATAGGAATGCGAAGGGTACAGCTATGGGTGGTGCAATATACACACTTGCAGATTTTACATTCGCTGTAGCAACTAATCAGCACAAGGCTTATTATACAGTTACAACAACATCAAGTATCAGCTATATGAGACCTGGAATAGAAGGTAAGCTATACGCTGAAAGTGTTAAGCTAAGGGAAGGTAAAACAATTTGTTTTTATGAGGTTAATGTATATAACGATAAAAAAGAAATTGTTGCCAAAGCAAGCTTTAGTGGAACACATGTTTTAAGAAATAATTAGTATTATCAATCAAAGGGGATTTATTATGAAGAAATTATTAATTGGTAATGCCGCTGTTGCACGTGGTGCATATGAGGCAGGTTGTAGTGTTGTATCATCTTATCCTGGTACACCTTCAACTGAAATAACAGAATCAATGGTAGAATATAGTGAGGTTAACGTTGAATGGGCTCCAAATGAGAAGGTAGCTGCAGAGGTATCTATTGGTGCATCTATGGCTGGTGCTAGAGCTATGAGCTGTATGAAGCACGTAGGCTTAAATGTTATGGCAGACCCATTATTCACAGTTTCATATATTGGAGTTAATGGTGGATTAGTATTTTGTGTTGCAGATGACCCAGGAATGCATTCAAGCCAAAATGAGCAGGATTCACGTCATTACGCAAAGGCATCTAAGACTTTAATGCTTGAGCCTTCAGATTCAAAGGAATGTAAGGATTATACAAAGCTTGCATTTGAATTATCAGAAAAGTTTGATACTCCGGTTATCCTAAGATTATCTACAAGAGTATCACATTCACAAAGCTTAGTTGAAATTGAGGATAAGATTGATTATAAGCTTAAGGATTATGAAAAGAATATCGGCAAGAACGTTATGATGCCTGGTAATGCTATAAAAAGACATGTTGTAGTAGAAAAGAGACATCTAGATGAGGTAGAATTTGCAAATACTACTGAATTAAATAGCGTTGAGAATAACAAGAAGAAGATTGGTGTAATTACTGCAGGTATTTCTTATGTTTATTCAAAGGAAGCCTTAGGTAATGATGTAGATTATTTAAAGCTTGGAGTTGTAAACCCACTTCCTACAACTAAGATTGTAGATTTCTGTAAATCACATGATAAGGTATATATCATCGAGGAGCTTGATCCATTTATTGAGGAGCATGTAAGAGCACTTGGTGTAACTAATGTAGTTGGTAAGAGTGAATTTACATTACTTGGTGAATATACACCTAAGATGATTAAGAAGGTTGTATTAGGAATTGATGGTCCAAGCTACAACGAGATAGCTGAAACTATTCCTATGCGTCCACCAGTTATGTGCCCAGGATGTCCACATAGAGGAACATTCTATGTACTTAAGAAGCTAGGATTAACTGTATCTGGTGATATAGGCTGCTATACGCTTGGTGCTGTAGCTCCACTTCAATCAGTTGATTCAACTATTTGTATGGGTGCTTCAGTATCTGCAGGCTTTGGTATGGCTAAGGCACGTGGTAAGGAATTTAATAAGAAGCTTGTTTCTGTAATCGGTGATTCAACATTTATCCATTCAGGTAT
>JAEELU010000054.1 GCA_016282815.1 Acholeplasmatales bacterium | reverse complement strand
ATAGATATTCTCATTATTTCTGAATAATTACCACTTAAATCAAATCCTTCTGTATTTATACAGTTAAATGAGCATATATTAGTAACTGTATCTAAGTTAACATTAGATTGAGAACCTCTATTAAATTGACCTTTTAATATAATTGATGATTCATTAATATCTAAACTATCCGCAAATTCTAAATCCATATGTAATGCTTCAAAATCACCTGAATATATCAAGTATATTGATATATCAATAGATGTTTGACCTTGGGATACATTCTCAGTTTGTACATAGATTAATGGGTCAGTAATCTTATCGTATTGTGCTTTAACATCTAAGTTAGTCTGAATATTACTAAATGTCTTATCCCAACTATTAAATCTATAGGCAGCCTTTTTAGTTGACTTCCAATCGATATAAATCTTACCTGTCATTTGAGGTGCTTCTGCATCCTCACCAATATAGATTAATTGTGTAGATAATTCTGTATCATCAATATCGATAAACCTTACTGTATATGCCTTAGTTGTTAGAGTCATTCTGATTGTTACATCCTTTACTGCCTTATCAAAGGCTTGATCCCAACCAGCAAACTCTTTACCATCGATTGTTACCTCTGGTACCTCAGGAGCAACAATTGTATCTCCCTCGTCATACCATTTTCTATCTATTAAGTCACCATTATAATCTCTAAATTTTATTTCATATTGCTTAATATATGTTGCTTGTATAATTGTATCCTGAGTAATGTAATCAAATTCCTTATCCCAACCATTAAAACGATAGCCATATCTTTCTGGAGAATCAGGAGCTGCAGGGGTATTACCAAAATCAACAAGCTCATGTTTTAATAATGTTCTATTATAATCGTAGAAATAAACATTATATGCTTTTACATATGTTGCTTTAACATCTAGGTTATCGTGAACATTCTTAAATGATGTATTCCAACCATTAAAACGATAGCCTTCCTTTAATGGATCTTTAGGTGGAATTGCATCATGGCCTTCTTCAACCTGCTGTGAATCTGCATAAACTCCTTCAGCAAGCATTACCTGTAATACTGTTCCGTCATTATCTCGGAATGTAACTGTATATTTTGCACCCTCGATATAATTCCAAGCAGCACACAATGTTGTATCTGATGTGATTGGCTTAGATTCATCGAATGGCTCTGATAAATCTAAATCTAAATACCATCCAGCAAATGTATAATCCTCACGGAATGGGTTTGCTGGCATTTTTAATAATTCACCCTCGTTAACCTCGATGCTATTGATTTCAGATCCACCGAAGCATGCGAACGAAACGATGTATACCTTGGCTGTCGATTCATCCTCTCTCCATTTAGCCACTAAATTAATATCCTCAGTTATTATTTGGTTAAAGCTAAATGACTCATTACCATTGGCCCAATATACGAATGTGTATCCTTCCTTTTCAGGATTCATTGGCTTAATAGCTTTATTATTCTTTTCAACTGTTTCAGTAAATACCTCTTCACCATTATTTGGATCAAATGTTATCTTGAATAGTAATCCATCAGTTGAATACTTCCATTTTGCATATAGCGTAATATTCTTATCAACTATAGATTCATTAGTAAATTGAACTGTAAATTCCTTATCAAGATACCAGCCCTCTAAAATGTAATTATCCTTAGATGTAAATGGTAAAGTGAAATTATCTCCTGGCTTTACGACCTTAGCCGCTACTGATGCACCACCATTTGTTTCAAATGATATAACATATTGTGTATTATCAACTAAAACATATGATGCTGTAACTGTTATATTTGCAGTAATCGGTGTATTAAAGCTAAATACACTTCCATCCTCATTTAACCAATTTACAAATGTGTAGCCATCCTTAGATGGATTTGCTGGTTTAATTGCCTTCTTATTTGGTTCTATTGTTTCACTAAATGAAGGTGAATCATTATTAGGATCAAATGTTACTCTATAGAATGTTTCTTCCGCAACTGGATATCTCCATTTTGCATATAAAGTAAGATTCTTATTTATTGGTGTTGTAACAGTGAATTCCTTCTCGAATTTTTCATCTGAATACCAGCCTACTAGAATATAGCCATCCTTAACTGAGAATGGTAAGCTTATTGTTGCTCCTGGTGTAACAACCATCGCGGAAATTGTTGAACCACCATTTGCCTCAAATGAAATAACATATTTAGTTTCGTCCTTTTTAATGTATGATGCCTTAAGTGTTATATTTGCAGTAATTGGTTTATTAAAATCAAATGCATTTCCTGTAGAATCTATCCAATCAATAAATGTGTATCCTTCCTTAGCTGGATTTACTGGCTTAATAGCTACACTATTTGGCTCTACTGTTTCAGTGAATAATGGAGCTCCATTATCAGAGTCAAACGTAACCTTAAAGTTTTGATTTGCTTCTGGTTCCTTCCATTTTGCATATAATGTTATGCTTCTAGTTACATCAGTTGTAGATGTAAACTCATTTGTTAATTCTTTATCAGTATACCAACCAACTAAAATTTGGTTTTCTTTAACTGATAAAGGTAGGCTTATTGTTGAGCCTGTATAAGCTATACGTGCTGATACATATGTACCACCATTGGATTCGAAGGATACAATAGAATATTCATCAGTATCTTCAAGATAGCTTGCCTTTATAATTGCACTTGCAACAACTGGTGTATTGAAATTGAATGGTTCTCCATCTGATGTAACCCAGTTAATAAATTCATAGCCTATCTTTTCTGGACTTGAAGGCTTCGTTGCTAAGGATCCCTCTTCAACTAGCTGCTCAAATCCTGCTGTATCATTATCTGGATCAAACACAAGCTTAAAATATTTCTCATGCCACTTTGCATACAACGTTAAATCTGATGCAACCTTTGTTGTTGTATCAAATGATTTTGTAAGCTCAGCGTCAGTAAACCAACCCTTAAATTCAAATCTATCCTTAGTTGGAGTAGGTAAAGTAATTGTTTCATTTGCCTTAACCTGCATATTCTGAACATCAGAACCACCATTTGATTCGAACTTAACCACATAGTACTGTTCAACCACTGGTTCCTTTCTATTTGCAACTTCAACAGTAGTAACTATTGTTACAGTTAAGGTAGCAACAAATAACAATCCCATTGCTATAGCACAAATAATACCTATTATTTTACTCATTAAACCACCTCCCAGGCTTAATAATAAAAAAAGCTGTTATAAAAATATATAAAATTATAATCAACGAATTTTAAGAGCTACTATGTGTATATTTTACTATATAAAAATATAGTAAGTCAACTTTACGGCGTCATATTGATAGTCTAGTATATCAATAAAACGTTTTATACAATCATAAAAACACTATTTCATAGAAAAAGTTGGACCGAAGTCCAACCTTGCACTTTTCTTTTTATTCTTGCTTTTTATTACATTTCTTTTTCAATATTATTATTGTTATTAGCAAACTCTTCTTTTAACTCTTCTTCATCTGAGAAGAATTCATCCTCATCTGGATCTTCAATAATAATTTTTTTACCTTCTTTTCTAACGATAAGATTATCAACAGGATTATTAAATGCTTTAGCTTCTACTACATTTTCATCTTTCTTTATTTCAATGCCTTGAGCCTTTAGCTTATCTTCAACTAGCTTGACTTGGTCATTTCTATTTTTATTGATAAAATCGTTAACCTCGTTAACCTTTTTTACGTCAGCTTCATGCTTTAATTTCATATCTAGAGCAAGTTCTTTATCCTGTTCGATACGATTAACATATTTTTCTGTATCCTTAACAAGTAAAATACGATCTAAATCCTTACCATTTACTTTCTTCTTTAAATTCCACTTATCATCTATAACTCCGTCACGGATTTTTTCTCTTTTATATACATCTATAGCGTTCTTAAGTTCAGTAAGCTTATCAAATTTTCTTTTATTCAATAAATTTAGTGGATCATCGCCTTTAAGATCTGTTTTATGATAATCATTTAGTTTTGCCATAAAATTCTTATATCTAGAAGATGCGAACCACTTAGGAGCTGCTGCTTTAGCTTTATTAACAAAAATCTCTGTTTGATCTTTGCCAATTGCACTCTTAAGACCTAAAGTTAAGGTATATGCTTTTTGAGTTAACCTTTCATCTACTCGTGCTCTATTTGTTGGTATAGTCTTAACTGCTAACATTGTAGTGAAATAATTCTTCGTTCTACCAGCACACTCTTGAAGATCAACTGATCTAAAGTCCTCATCACTCATAATTGTGATGCATGGTCTTCTATCATCACTTTGAACATTATAGATACCTTTATTATCTTTATATGTCACACCATTTTTAATAGCTGTTTTAAGTTGCTTTGTTCTTTCCCATGCAGCATCAATTGATTCTTGACTTAAACCATAACCATGAAGAGTAGATTTTAATTGTCCTTCTGTTAAATCAGTTATAGTTTTAGCCATATCTTCAGTAATAACTCTCATTTCGTTAACACTAGGAAGTCTTACTTGATTTTTATTTGCTACATTAACTTTTACACCAAAGCTTGAATCATTATCAATACCAACTATACCCTTTAAATTTCTAGTTGATGGGTCGATATCATAAAGCATATTTCCACCATGACGATCGACATTGCCACAAATATAATCTAGTATTTGCAAGTTCGCTATTTGTTTTTTAACTTGATAATTCTCAAAATTATTAGATGTCATTATACGCATTTCATCAATTGAGGCTAAATTATTAAGGTCCTTGCCTTTAGCAAATTCCATAAAGGTACCCTCTGTTATTTTTTTACCAGCTTCGTCATAAACTGCTAAATTACGAGATTTCACAATAAGGTCAGGCACCTTAATAAGTGTTGCAACAGCACTCATAGCACTATTACGAACATCTAGACGCTCTCCTTGCTTTAACTCAAGCTCTTGTTGATTATACATTATATTAGTAGATACATTACTTAGCTGAGTTGTAAGATCAAGTAAAGAATTATAGAATCCCTCATCATTAGCATAGTTTGCACCTTTAGCACGTACGTCTTCATCAAAGCCAGCAGCGGATAAATAATTTTTTACAGATAGCTCTCTAATTTCTTCATTCTCAATTGCTCCATTATCCTGTAAAAGGTTCTTCATATCTATATTCCAAAATACGCCTCTATCAAAGAATTTCTTAGGATCAATTCCTTCATAAAAATCTTTATATTTAGGATATTTTTCTGCAAAAGCTGAAAATATATTTCCAAAATTATCCTTTGCATTATAGAAGGTTTTTTCGGTGAAAACACCTTTAACCTCTTTTCCATCAAGTGATACATTCATTTGCAATCTTGATGATTGATTACCACCTAATCTTTTAATATCTTGATTAGACATTTTTACATATAAATCACGGAAATTATCCAATTGATCTTTTAATGGTATACTTGGATCAGGCTTAATGTTTTTATATTCAACATATCCCTTTGAAAAGAACTGATCATTTAAATTTTTTACAATATCTTTTACCTTAGGAATTGGCTTGCCATCTTTACCTACAGTTTTTTCTTCTACATTCTCATAAGCCTTCATCAAATCATCACTTGCTTTAGCAACATCATCAAAAAGCTTACTGATTTTATTATATTCATCTTCTGTAATCCCTTTATATTGCTTTTTATCATCAGCCTCATAATATGGTTTAAGTGCCTTAAAAAAGTTATCCATATTCTTTTTATATTCTTGCCATTCATTTATATTTTTAGGCTCTAAATCATTGCATATGTAATTATAAATTGCTTCCATCTCATTTAATCTCATAACCATACCTCCTATAATTTAGATATATTCTAACACATCGAATGCAACAAACGTGCAACACATATATTTCATATGATTAATAAAAACATACTAACCTTATTATATAGCTTTTAAATCTTCATCTTTTAATTTCATAATAAAAACCCCTCAAGTCTTTCTAGATTTCTCTAGTCCAACTTTAGGGGTTAACTTCATTTAGGGGTACTTTTTTTATTCAGCTTCTAAAGAATTATCCATTTCTTCATTTGAAATTTCTATATCCACTTTATTATTCTTTTGGATCTCATTAACATCTTCCTTCAAATCATTATGGAAGTTATCATCAATAATATTTTCCTTTACAACTTCAATCTTATCAATTGCTTCTGTTAATTTAAAAGCCTGTTCCTGAATAACACTATTCTCTTTAAGAACATTAATAACATTTAAGCAAAAGGCTACTCTTTCCTTACCTGCTCCACTAAGCTTGTCTATCTCAGCCTTTGTTGGAAAATTATCATCCTTTAAATTAGGAAATTTATGACGAATATAACCCATCGCGGCATCCCTTAAATAATTATCATTACCATTAAAAGGATTATTTATATCCCTATAATTAGCGAATGCTTCCTTAAAATTAATATATTCCTTAGATGTCGTTTTAAAG
The DNA here is from genome assembly GCA_016282815.1 of Acholeplasmatales bacterium. Classification (GTDB taxonomy): domain Bacteria; phylum Bacillota_I; class Bacilli_A; order Acholeplasmatales; family Anaeroplasmataceae; genus Anaeroplasma. The sequence continues at coordinate 666 of JAEELU010000054.1, read as the reverse complement.
AATTTTTCAAAAGTTCCGGGTTTTTGTTTTTCTAATGCTTCATCTATTGAGTTATCAGGAAGATTGGCTTCTAGCTGATTAATAATATGATATGATTTATTCTCGTTTTGATGATTTTCATAAACATTATATACAGTTTTTACACCACTAATAACAAGTAATCTTGCGACCTCATTTATATTCTTATTATATTTACGTGCAAGCCTATCTTCATCATCAGCTACAATATTTTCTCTATCAATCTTAAATTCATTTTCATTCTTTTTAAGATATGAACCTATATATCCAGATGGATCCTTTAAAAATGATTGTATATCCTTTTCATCTTCTGAATGCATATTAGTTAAGTCATTGGGATTATTATTAAGCTGATTTTTCGCAACCATTTTGGCTATTTCGTTTTTTATAACATAAATAAGCTCATTACGGCTACAATCTGTTAATTCCTCGTCAACACCGCATCTTATTAAATATTTAATTGAACCTTTAATTGCATCCTTAATATTGTCATAGTTTTTTTCCTTAAAATATTTTAAATAACCTTGGATACTACACGAATACAATGCTTTCTTTTCTTCATTTGTCATAATAACACTCCTCTTCGTTAAGCATATTATATAATATGCCCTGCAACAAACTTGCAACAGTATTATTATTTTTCTATTT
>JAEELU010000053.1 GCA_016282815.1 Acholeplasmatales bacterium | reverse complement strand
TATTCGCTGCTGCAGCTGATAAGATCGTTATGGATAAGACTACAATTTGGGATCAAGGCTTCAATGAGAACATTCAATCAGCATTCAAGGACTTCTTCGAAGGAAAAGTTACTAGAAACGCTGCTTACTGGAACTTCTATAAGAAGTTATCTACAACTTATACAGAATTCGAATACTAGCTCAAATAAATTGAAACTAATATAGAATACATATTCAAATATTTGTTTGTGCTAGTCATCTTGATCCAAATTATAATGCAAATGCTAATGGTAATAAAAATAGCTATAATGAAGTGATTGAATTAAGTGATTTATATACTTATGAATGTGATTATGCTATAATTGTGACTAGTGAATAAGGTATATAAATATTAAGGTTATTATGAGTAGAGAAGAGATATTATTACTATTCAAAAATGAAGAATATGATAAGGCAGTATTAGAAATTAAGAAAGCCTTAAAGGAGGATTTAGATAATGGAGAATTATTCTATTATCTTTTTCTTGCTGAAAATAGAGATTATAGTAATATGGATATTAATAATATATTAAGTGAAGTTAACTTTAATAAAGCACTAGAATATTCAAATAGAAGATTGAAAAATGAAATAGAGGCAGAATATAATTTCTTTCAAGCATGTGATGAAAATTTTAGGAAACTATTTTGTTACGCTTTAAGAGGAAATAAAGATGGCATATTTGAAATAATAGATAATATTAATGATGCTAAATTACCTGATAACATAGATGAATACTTAGGTAATTTAGATTTTATAGTTAACTCAAGGAAGGAAAGAGATTCCTTTGATTTAACTATGATGGTCGTTAATTTATTGTATATATTAACTAATGAGAATAGATTGGTTCAAATATATAACGATGGAATGAAAAATGCATCTATGTTTGATGAAAGCTATGTAACTATTTATTTAGCTAAAAGTCGTGAGGAATTATATGATAACTATAAGATTTTAACTAAAGAAAACGTCGAATACGAAAGAAACTTAGTTTATGATGGAATTTATAAAAGAGCCATTAAAGCATATAAAAAGAAACAATATCAAAAAGCCAAAAAACTATTTAAAAGCATAGAAGATTATAAGGATGCTAAACAATATTATAAATTAATAATAGAGCTTGATAAGGAGAAAAAGGCAAAAGCCAAAGCTAAGAGGATTGCTAGAGAAAGAAAAGATAATATTATATATATGGCATTTAGAATAGGTGAACCTTTAATTCATGTAGGACTTATGATTGCTATTTTTGTATGTATGTTTATAAATATAACATGGTATATCATATTAATTTCAATAATATTAATATTTATAGATGCTGGATTATTATTTCTTAAGAAGAGGGTTCCCGATGATGATGCCTTTTATTACTTTGCCCCTTGGGTATCAGCATTATTTATGCTTGCATTTTTAATAGGGATGGTGATTCCATTAATCCATTAAACACAATTGTAATATGGGTATATACAATTAAGTTATTAAGTTGAATGATATATTTGATTATGATATAATTCACTTTAGTAAATAGATTATAGAGGTTATTATGAATAAGGAAATATTAGATTTATTTTATAAAGGTGAATATGATAAGGTAATAGTTTTAGTAAAGAAGGAAATAAGAAATAGTGATGATGCAGATTTAATGTATTATTACTTTTTGGCTGAAAATGGTGATTATTCTAATATGAATATGAGTAATATCCATAGTGAGGTTAATTTCAATTTAGCTATAGAGCTTGGTAATGAATATCAGAAATATTCTTATCAGGCTGAATTTAATTTCTTTAGAACTGTAGGTAATATTATTGGTAAATATTTCTGTTATGCTATTAGAGATGATTTTGATGGATTTGGTAGAGCATATAAGGAATATGGTATACCTAAATTGTTATTTGATGATGAAAGTATTGAAAGAATAATTGTAGGTTTAAATTATTTTATAAAGAAGGATATGAAGAATAGATCATATGATTTATTGATGCTATCAATTGTAATACTTTCTTTAGCAACTAATAATTCTAAGATTAGTAAGACTACATTAGAATTACAAAAGGTATTAAATGATAAGGGTACTATATTATCATCCTATTCATTAGTAATTGATGAGGCTTATGTTAATAAGCTTGTTAGATTATATGATAATTATGAAAAGAATTTAGTATTTGATCAGGGTGATTTTAAATACTTAACTAATAAGGATAAAACTAAATGTGCCTTAATTAAGGTTAATGATTTGAGCATTAAAAATGTTATTATTCCACCTACATATAGTGGAATGCCTGTTGTTGCGATAGGTGAAGAGGCATTCTCTAAATGTAGTAGCCTAAGAAAGGTAATATTAGGTGAGAATGTAGAGGTAGTAGGAGAATATGCATTCTGGGATTGCTTAGCGCTTAATGAAATATTACCATCTAATAGGCTTAAGAGTATAAAAAAATCAGCCTTTACTGGCTGTAATCGATTGGAGGAATTCTTTATTCCTAATACCGTTGTAGAAATAGAGGATGGTATATTTACTGGATGTAATAATCTAAAGAAGATTAGTATAGGTAATGGTTTAAGGGTAATACCTAAATATGCATTCTCTAACAGAAGAAAGCTTGAGAATGTAACTATTGGTAATCATATTGAGGTTATATCATCTAGAAGCTTCGCTAACTGTACAATGCTTACTGGTATATCTATACCTAAATCTGTAAGGGTAATAGAGGATGGAGCATTTGATGGATGTAAGAAGCTTGAGATTATCTATGAGGGTAGTCAGGCTGAGTGGAAGAAGATAAAGGGCTCTGATAAAATAGAGCTTGAGGTATATTTTGGCGAATAAAAAAAGGAGATTTGATATCTCCTATTTTTTTACGCAATCATAAGCTCTTTTAGATTTTCTAATTGATTCTTTATATACTATTTCATGATCATTAAGGAATTTTTGGAAATCAATTGTTCCTTCCTTAACATCATCAACCTCATATTCTATTTCGTAATCAACATTTCCATAATATTCACTCTTATCGAAGAATAATGTACCATTCTTATATGGAGTAGATACTCTATATGTTGTTAGTTCAGCAACCTTATGTACAAAATAAGGAATACCTATTATTGATGCGTCAAAGCCATTCTCTAAAATATCTAAAGCTTTTTCCTTTGATATTAGAATATGAGTTTCATCAGCTCCAACATCAGCTCTAGTCTTCTTTGTAATCTTAAAGTTATTGCCTTTCTGTCTTATTCTTAATACTGTTTGCTCACTAATGAGCTTAGTGTCTTCAGTATCAAAATAATGATTTGTTTGGGCAAACACGTTATTATCTAGCCCGAACTCCAACAAAAGGTTGTCGTACTGCTCCTTAGTAATTAACGTTTTAAATTCAATTTCCTTATTAACGTACATATAATCCACCTTCAATTTAATCTTTCCCAAATATTATTATCTAATATTTATTTAAAAAAATCAATACTTGTGATAAAATTACTTTGGTGGTTATATGAAATATTTAACTGTAGTAAAAAATGATCAAGAATCCAAAAAAGTAGAAGAGAAAATTAGGGAAAAAATTAACCTGGAATATTCAAAGGAAAGCCCTGATTATGTTATTGCGATAGGCGGAGATGGAACTATTATTCAGGCAAGCCATAGCTATCCAAACGCAATTATTTTTGGTGTGCACACTGGTCATTTAGGTTTTTATGCAAATTATGATGTAGATAAGCTTGATGAGCTTATAAATGATATTAATAGTAATACATTTGAAACTCTAGATATTGAATATATATCATGTGAGGTAATTGATAAGAATAATAATGTATTATTACTTGGTGAGGCTTTAAATGAGGTTACTATATTAACACCACTAAGAACATTAATTCTTGATGTAAATATTGATGGAAAGCATTTTGAAACATTTAGAGGAACTGGTCTTTGTGTTTCTACTACATTTGGCTCAACAGGATATAATAAATCACTTCATGGGGCAGTAGTAGATACTAGCTTAGATGCCTTTCAGCTAACTGAAATTGCAGGTATCAATTCTAATGTATATAGAACACTTGCATCTCCACTTGTATTAAGTAAAAATAGAGTAATAGAGCTTGTTAATTCAAATAATATGGAGAAAGCATATATTACTGTTGACTTTTTAGCCAAGGAAATATCTGATTTTAAGGCGATTAGAATAAAGTCATCAAATGATAAAATTAAGATGGCTTATCATGAGTATGAGGACCATCTAAAAAGGATAAAAAGAGCATTCCTTAAATAGTAAAAATAGGGCTTAAATTAGCCCTTTTTTGTTATTTTATAGGTAGAAAAGCTAACATCATAAAAATGGACTAAAAATGAACATTTTTGTTATAAAATTTGTGAAATGAATAGTGATTTCTCTAATATCTATTATTTATATAATAGAAGATAGGACAATAGTAATATTTTACCTATTAGAGTGATAGTCTAGACTCTTAAAAAATGGCATTTTCTAAAACGTTTAAGAATTGTAAAACGTTTACATGGTTATTTTAGGTTTAAGGAGCCGATATTTGTTGATTATATATTTTACTAGTGCTAAAATATGTATTGAAAAAAAATAACAGATATTTATGGAGGATTTTATTATTATGGCTGTTAAAGTAGCAATTAATGGTTTTGGTCGTATTGGTCGTTTAGCATTCAGACAAATGTTTGGTGCTCAAGGTTACGAAGTAGTAGCAATTAACGATTTAACTGATCCAAAGATGTTAGCAAATCTATTAAAGTATGACACTGCACAAGGTGGTTATGCTGGATTCATCGGTGAGAACAAGCACACAGTTGAGGCTGGTGAAAACTTCATCGTTGTTGATGGTAAGAAGATTACTATCTATGCTGAAAAGGACGCAGCAAATTTACCTTGGGGTCAAATTGGTGTAGATGTAGTACTAGAGTGTACTGGTTTCTATACATCAAAGGAAAAGTCTCAAGCTCATATCAATGCAGGTGCTAAGAAGGTAGTTATTTCTGCTCCAGCAGGAAAGGATTTACCTACAATCGTTTATAGCGTAAACGAGAAGACATTAAAGCCAACTGATACAATTATTTCTGCAGCTTCTTGTACAACTAACTGTCTAGCTCCTATGGCTGACACATTAAACAAGTATGCTCCAATTCAATCAGGTATCATGTCAACAATTCATGCATACACTGGTGACCAAATGATTCTTGATGGACCACATAGAAAGGGCGATTTAAGAAGAGCACGTGCTGGTGCTGCTAATATCGTTCCAAACTCTACTGGTGCTGCAAAGGCAATCGGTCTAGTTATTCCTGAATTAAATGGTAAGCTAATTGGTTCTGCTCAAAGAGTTCCAGTACCTACTGGTTCAACAACTATCTTAACTGCAGTAGTTAAGGGTAAGGATGTTACTGTTGAAGGAATCAACGCTGCTATGAAGGCTGCTCAATCTGATTCATTCGGTTACAATGAGGATCAAATCGTATCTTCAGATGTTATCGGTATGAGATATGGTTCATTATTCGATGCAACTCAAACTATGGTTGCTAAGATTGATGAGGATACTTATCAAGTTCAAGTTGTATCTTGGTATGACAACGAAAATTCATATACTAGCCAAATGGTTAGAACTATTAAGTATTTCGCAGAATTAAAGTAATTCCATAATCAAGTTCCCCAATTTTGGGGAACTTTTTTTCTTTTTTTAAAAAAACTGATAAATTTTTTCACTTTCTTACTATTATTTTATGTACGGATAAATAGGTACAAGTAAGGAGGTGGAAAAATATGTTACATGAAATAGGATTAACTGATTACTATTTTAAAGAGCTTTTAACTGAAAGACGTGATTATTTACTATTACTTATCAATGGTATATGCCACTTGAATCTAACTGAAAAGGATATCTTATTTGGTAATATTGAAGAAAGAGATGAAATTACCTTTAAAACAGTTATGTATGATATAAAGG
>JAEELU010000052.1 GCA_016282815.1 Acholeplasmatales bacterium | reverse complement strand
GCCTTTGGCCTTGAAAGATTACTACTAGCTTCTGATTATTCTAATAAGGTATTAGCAAGAGAAAATTCAATTCATGCATATTTTATAGCACTTGGTGATAATGCAAGAAGCGAAGCAATTAAGCTTATGAATGTTTGTAGAATTGGTGGCCTATCATGCGATATGGATTATATGGCATCAGGTATTAAATCTCAGTTTAAAAAGGCTGACAAGAATAACGCAAGATTCACTTTAATTCTTGGTGATGAGGAATTAAATGAATATAAAATCAATGTAAAGGATAATTTAACAGATGAGCAGGAAAGAATATCATTATATGATTGCTATCCATATATGGTAAATAAGTTAAATAAGCAATCAGCATGCTCAAGCTGTCATTTAAAGGGGGATTCAAATGAGAAAAATGATTAAGGATATTAGCCTTGGTGAGGTTAATAAGGTTGCGGGCTTTGTAGAGAACATCAGAAATAAGAAAAGCATGTGCTTTATCGTATTAAGAGATGTTTCAGGAAAACTTCAAATTACAATTGAGAAGGCACAGCACCCAGATTGGGAGGAGATGCTTGCATCTATAACAATCGATACTGTTATTGAGGCAGAGGGTAAGATTGTTGCTAGTGAATATGTAAAGCTAAACGGAATGGAAATGTATCCAGATAATGTTAAAATTTTATCTACAATTGCAGAACCATCTCCAATCGTTGCTCCTAAGGGAGAGGAGACAAATATCGATTTAAGATTAGATTATAGATGGATTGATCTTAGAACTGATAAGAATACATTAATGTTTAAGGTTCAATCATATTTTGTAAATAAATGTAGAGAATTCTTAAATGCTAGAGATTTCACTGAAATTCATACACCAAAGCTAATTGGTGCTGAATCAGAGTCAGGTGCTGGCGTATTTAAGGTTGATTATTTCGATAGAAATGCATTCTTAGCACAATCACCACAATTCTATAAGCAAATGGCTATGGCTGCAGGATTTGAGCGTATTTATGAATCAGGACCAGTATTTAGAGCAGAGAAGTTCGCATCTCGTAAGCACGCTACAGAATTCACAGGCTTCGACCTAGAATTCTCATATATTGAGTCATTCCATGATGTAATGCATATGGAAGAGGAAATGCTTGAATATGCACTACGTGGTGTAAAGGAAAAATATGGTGATGAAATTAAGAAGGTATACGATATTGATGTTGTAGTACCTACATTACCATTCCCAGTAATGGATTTACATGATGTATATGATGAGCTAGAAAAGAGATATGGCTATAAGGTTGATGAATCTGAAAAGGGTGATTTAACTACTGAAGGTGAAAGATTAGTAGCTAAGCTAAGCCAGGATATGTTCGGTCATGAATTCCTATTCATCACTGGCTATGCAAAGGAATGCCGTGCATTCTATCATATGAGAGATGAAAAGGGTGTTCCATGTGGATACGATTTAATTTGGAAGGGCTGCGAAATCACTACTGGTGCTCAAAGAGAGCATAGATATGATGTATTATTAAAGCAATGCCAGGAGAAGGGTCTTGAGAATGATGTTAAGTTCTATCTTGATTTCTTCAAGTACGGCTGTCCTCCACATGGTGGATTCGGAATTGGTGTTGATAGAATTACTATGATATTATTCAATGAGGGTATTAAGGATTCTATGTTCATATTCCGTGGACCAGATAGATTAAATCCATAATTAAAGGAGTGATTAATTTATGCATATTTCTTGGGATGAATATTTTATGGGTGTAGCACTTTTGAGTGCTAAAAGAAGTAAGGATCCGAATACACAGGTTGGTGCTTGTATAGTAAACCCAGAAAAAAGAATAGTAGGAATTGGCTATAATGGCTTTCCTATGGGCTGTGAGGATTCTGTATTCCCTTGGGGTAAGACTGACACAAACAAACTCAATACAAAATATCCATATGTTGTTCACGCAGAGGCTAACGCAATATTAAATTCAGCCTCAAGCGTAAGAGGTTCGACATTGTATGTTTCATTATTTCCATGTAATGAATGTGCTAAATTAATTATTCAAGCTGGCATTAAGCATGTTGTATATATGAATGACAAATATAGAAGTGAGGAATCTACTATCGCTTCACGTAGGATGCTTGACGCTGCCGGTGTTAGCTATTCACAAATGGATGAGGTAGAGGTTTTAGTTAATGGAAAATAGTATTCTATATATGCTAAGAAGGTATTGGTATTTAATAGTATTAAGCTTAGCTATAAGCCTACCACTTACCTACTTAGGATTGTATAGGACAAATGAAGCTTTGATTTTAAAGGGTGGAGCTAATAATTTCGTTGATGTTGTTGAAATTGATACAGATTATAAGGTTTCAGGCTCATTCTCAACTCTTTATGTAATCAGTATGGAGCGTTCTACAAAGCTTCAAAATCTAATCACTAAAAATGATCCAACTATCGAAAGATATACAATGTCTACAGATAGTGCCTCAATTGGTGATATCGATTCCTATAGGGCATCAAAGATTGAATATGATTCAAGCATAAGTAATGCTTTAATTCTAGCCTATAAGGAAGCAAATAAGGTAAATAATAATATCAATATCGTTTATGAATTTAAAGGCTATGATGTAACCTATTATAGTGAAAAATCTCGCTTTAGAATTGGTGATAGAATAGTAAAAATAAAATCTCATTATTATAATGATAGAATAATATTACCAACTAATGAAGCAGAGTTTAGAAAGGCTATTAATAATCTTACATTTAATAGTGATATAATCACAATAGAAAGAAATAATGAATTAATTGATATTGATATTACATCAGATGATTATTTCTATGGCTATAGTATGTATGATATAGATGCTAATAATACTAAGCCAGGATTTAAAATCAAAAATACAAGTTTAGGTGGTCCATCAGGTGGATTACTACAAACATTATCTATCTATGATAGATTAACTGGTAATAATTTAACAAAGGGTAAAAAGATTGCAGGTACAGGAACTATTAGCTACAAGGGCGAGGTTGGCGCAATTGGTGGAATAAAGGAAAAGGTACCTACAGCAGTAGATAACAATATTGATGTATTCTTTTGCCCAAGTGTTAATTATGAAGATGCACTACTAGCCTATAATTCATTACCTAATAGTAAAAGAATGAAGCTAGTAAAAATAGATACATTCTATGATGCACTAAATTATTTAAAAAATATGTAATAGGAGGTATTATGATGGAGGTTAAAAAGATTTCAGAAATTAATGCAGAGATAAAGGAATTAAATGTTCCAAGAAAAGAAAAGGCTATAAAGGCCTTAATCTCCTTTATAATCTCTTTAGCAGTTGTAATTGGACCAATTATTTTATTTGTTAATTTACTAATATACCGTCAATATAGAGGCCTATTAGCTCTAGGTATTTTAGCTATGACTACAATATTAATGATTATGGTTCAAAAAATCTACTATGAAAGCATAGTAAGAAAAAGAGTAGCTAATATTAATAAGCTAATAATTATTCCAACAATGGTAGTATTTGTGCTTGGTCTAGCATTAATATATTTGATGGCTAAGGTGGGAACTATTTAGTATGGGCATAACAATATTATTATTTTTCATTTTATTTATGCTTGATCAAATATTAAAATTTGTGATGGTTAAACACGGAAATACTCCTATATACATTTTTGGAGATGGGAAAGGATATTTTATTAAGCTTAACCTTACCTATAATAAAGGTGCTGCCTTTGGTATGGGTGGACAAGAATCAACTATATTCTTTACAATAATAAGCTTATTAGCTACTATAGCTTTAATCATTATTTGCACTAAATTTAATGATTGGAAAAGAAATAAGGTTCAGGCTGTAGCTTTAACTATGACACTTGCAGGCTGTGTTGGAAACCTATATGATAGATTTATGACATCAATTGGTGTCATGGATGGTGTTGTAGATATGGTTTATTTTTACCCATTTGAATGGATAATGGAAAAAATACATTTATCATATGGTATCTTTAATTTAGCAGATTTATTCTTAGTTACTGGTATATTAGTATTCGCATTTGATTATATTTTCTTTAGTGAAAGGAAAAAGAGAAAATGGCAAGAATCAGAATAGACGAGAATAATGTAAATATTAGACTTGATAAGGCTATTAGTAATATACTTACTGATAAATCAAGAAATTATATCGAGGCATTACTTGATGATGGCTTAATTACTGTAAATGGTAAAATAGAAAAGCCTTCATATAAGGTAAAGCTTAATGACGAAATCGATATTACTGAAAAGGAAGAAAATATCGATGTTTTACCTGAGAACTTAGGACTAGATATCGTATATGAGGATGACTATGTTGCGGTTGTTAATAAGCCAAAAGGAATGAGTGTTCATCCTGGTGCTGGTATTAATGAGGGAACATTAGTTAATGGCCTATTATATGAGCTTGATAGCCTATCAACTATTAATGGAGTAATAAGACCTGGTATCGTTCATAGAATAGATAAGGATACTACTGGTTTATTAATGATTGCTAAAAATGATGAAGCATCAAAATCATTAACAGAGCAATTAAGTAAGCATGAATGTAATAGAGTATATCATGCCCTAGTTTATGGTGTTATAGCTGAAAACAAGGGTAGAATAAACGCTCCTATTGCTAGAAGTGAAATTGATAGAAAGAAAATGGCAGTAGTAAAAAATGGTAAGGAAGCTATTACCAATTTTAGAGTATTAAAACGATTTAAGGATTTCACCTATATTGAATGTAAGCTTGAAACAGGTAGAACTCACCAAATTAGAGTTCATCTAGAATATATCGGTCATCCACTAGTTGGTGATAAAACCTATGGTAGAAGAAAGGTTATTGGTGATCAAGGACAATTTCTTCACGCAAAAACAATTGGATTCTATCATCCTAAAACTCATGAATGGATGGAATTTGATAGTGAGCTACCAGATTATTTCAAGGAATTTATGAATAATTTAGAATAAAGATCAGTAATGATCTTTTTTTCTTTACTTAAAACTTGTTCGTACAACTTGAACGAACAAGTCTTGTCTTAAGCAAAAAAAAATTTCACTTTCGTGAAATTAATTTATAAGATGGCCGAACCGAGGCGATTCGAACGCCTGACCGCTCGCTTAGAAGGCGAGTGCTCTATCCAGCTGAGCTACGGTTCGTTAACTCGATACGTTCGATATTATATACTATTTATATTTATATTTCAAGTGAATTTTTTTAAAATATATGTATATTTTATATTATTTTATGATAAAATAATAGGGTATGAAGGAGGGATAGTATGCAAGACAATCAAGAAAGAGAATATTTAGAAGAGTTAAAGAATATTTTATCCCTACCGATATCGGATGAAGAAAAGAAAAATAAGATACTACAATACCATGAAAGTGATATTGCAGATTTATTAGATGAGCTTAATTCGGATGAGCGTGCTGAGCTTTATCGTCTACTTGGAAATGAAAACATTGCCGATGTATGGAGCCATGCTGAGCACATCGAGGACTTAGTCGGAGATATGGAGCCAGAGAAGGCTGCCGATATCATCGAAGAGATGGATGCCGATGATGCCATCGATGTACTAGAGGAGCTAGACGAAGAGCAAAGACAAGAGATTGTTTCCCTAATGGAAGAGGAAGCAAAGGAAGATATCAAGGCTATCACAAAATATGATGAGGATATGATTGGTAGTAGAATGACTAATAACTATATTAGTATTCTAAATACTAACACAGTTAAGGAAGCTATGAAGCGTGTCGTAGAGGAAGCTGCCGATAATGATAATGTATCTAATATCTATGTGGTAGATGAAAAGGAAAAGCTTATTGGAGTTATTGAGCTTCGTGATTTAATTATTGCAAGATCTAATACAGATTTATCTACTATTATAAAAACTAATTACCCATATTTTAGAGCAACTGAATTAGTTGTTGATTGCTTAAATGACATGAAGGAATACTCACTAGATTCTTATCCTATCCTAGATAAGAATGATGTACTAGTTGGTGTTATCACATCAGGAGATGTTACTGAGGCTATCGATGATGAGTTAGGCGACGACTATGCTAAGCTTGCCGGTTTAACAGACGAGGAGGATCCTAACGAAGGAGTATTACACTCAGTAAAGAAGAGACTTCCATGGCTAATAATACTATTAGTATTAGGATTGGTTCAATCATTCTCTATGACAGGCTTTGAGCGTGTTGTATCTTTATTACCTATTATCGTATTCTTCCAAACATTAGTACTTGATATGGCAGGTAATGTTGGTACTCAATCTCTAGCCGTAACAATTAGACGTATTTCAACACTTGATGATAGTAAAAGAAAAATATTCAAGGCTGTCCTAAAGGAGCTAAGAATAGGCTTTATAAATGGTTTAATCTTAGGAACATTATCATTCACATTTGTATTATTATTCCTATTTATAACAAAGCAAGGAATCCAGGTTGATACACAATTCTCATGGCCTGAGGCACTTAAGGGTGCAAGCATCGTTGGTGTAGCATTACTATCTGCGATGTCAGTATCATCATTTGTAGGAGCTGTAGTCCCTGTAATCTTCCTAAAGATACATATCGACCCAGCTGTTGCTTCTGGACCATTTATCACAACTATTAACGATATTACAGCATTATTAATCTATTATGGATTAGCTATGCTATTATTCAATGTAATTTAGAGGTATTAAAATGAATTTAAATGAATTTTTAGAAATGAAAAATGAATTTGCAGAGTACATATATAGATATGAGTATTTCTTAAAATGTGGAACAATTAATGATTGCTACTACACTAATTTCTTTGGTGGCATCCTAAGAGAGATGAGAACTACTGATATCGAAAGCAAGGTTATGACTACTGCAATTGCCTTAAAGACTAGTGGTAAATCTCAGGAGGAGATTGATAAATACCTAGAGGAGCAAAAGAAAGCATTTAAGGATGGCGAGGAAAAGCTAGCGCTTAAGGATAAGCTTGCAAAGAATATCGTTGATAATAATGAAAAGCTATCAAATGAGGATAAGAAGCAATTTGAAATTGATTATTTAGAATATGTAAAAACTAATCACCCAATTGTAAAATGCTTAATCTCTGATCAGGAGGAGCAATTATTCCAGCTTATAAGTAAAATGTATAAGGAGAATAATTATTCTGGCTATAAGGAGATATTATCATTAAATAAGAATATATTTACTAACCCTGAATATAAGGAAGAGGATTTCACTAAAATATCAGGATATTATTATGATATAAAGAAGAATATTAATGCTGATTATATGAAGAAGCAAAATAGCTACCCATATAATAAGCAGGAAACATTAAAGAATGAAATCTCTGTTGCTAGAGAAAAGGGAGATTTAACAGCTAAATTAAATGAATTCAAGGCAGCTAATAGAAATATCCATAAGGATTTCATTAATGCCTTTTCAACTGATTTTTCATTAATTTAAAGGAGTGTGGATATGTATGGATATTTTAACAAAAAATGATTCAGACATATCCCTTTTTTCATGCTCTGATGTATATATAGCTAAGTATTTGGATAAGAATTTAGATAAGAATCTAATATCTGAATTAGATGATGATAGATTATCTAAGATAATACCATATACCAAATCGTGGAGTTTCATATTAGATTCATTAGGTCCTAGAATAAGAAATGTAATAAATAGGATAGATATTTATTTTATTAGAAAATTTGTTATTTCAAATAAGAAGTATTATACATATCTAGATGAGAATAATAAGAATTTATTATATAAGGCATTACATTATGGTAATGAATATATAGGCTATTATATATCTAATAAAAATATTTTTTATTCTGATGAAAAAGCATCAGATGTAATTATTAAAACCCATAATTCATCAAATATAATATTTGTTAAGGATAGAGAAGAAAACTATTTAGGTATTTGTTATTTAAAGCATCTAATAAATAAAAATGATGAGCTTAATAATCATATTAAGCATAACTTTCCTAAGGTAGAATCAAAGCTTCATACATCTGATTTTATTAGATATAATCACCATTATTATATAGAGGCATATCCTGTAATAGAGGATGGTAAGCTAATAGGTGCTTTATCTAATAAGGGATTAAATGATCTACTTGAGTTTGAAATGGATGATGACTATTATAAGCTTGCAGGTATTACAGAAAATAGATTGAATACTGATAATGAGCATTTAGGAAGAAAGCTTCCTTGGCTATTCGTATCATTATTTACAAGCTTTGCACTATCAATGATGTCTATGACATTTATTGATAAGATAAGACAGGTACCATTATTAGCATTTTATTTATTTATGATATTATTAGTATCTAATGGTGTAGCCTTCCAATCTGTAGCTGCATCACTATCATTTTTAAGAAAAAGAAATAATACAGTAATTAGTGGTCTTAGATTACTATATAACGAAGTAAAAAAAAGCATAATCATAGGATTAGTGCTTTCAATTATTTCATTCGTTATTATTTATTTTGTTACAACGATATTTAAAATAGATTATTTTGATAATGTATATTATAATTCTGATTCTATAAAATTCGCTGCAGATATGACATTAATATTATTTGTTAGTGTTGTAGCTTCAAGCTATATAGCATTTGCTATACCTATGATAATAGATAGATTTGATTATGATTATTCTATAGCAAGCTCTATATTAATTTCATCTATTACTAATATAGCAATAACATCATTATTTTTCTTGTTTTGCTATATCCTCTTTTAGATATACCTTATCAACTACATTTAAATATTTTAATCTTGGTAAATAGCTTTCCTCAATAAGGAAGGCTTTTTCTTTAAATACAGAATATGGTATTGATTTTCTACCTTCCTCGGTATTTGAATCATCCCAGTATTTTAGGCATACATCAAATGGAAGAAGATAGTATTCATTATATAAATTCCAGGCAACAATTAAAAATCCTATACCACCATGCTCAACTATTTTCTTTAAATGCTCTATTTGATGTGGGTGAATATTCTTTAAAGGGAAGGCAGTTTTATTATGATTTTCCTTCGCTTCAAAATCGATATATTTACCCTTATAAATACCATTATAGTCAGTAGTAGAGGGAGTCTTATAATAAGCTTCAGTAATAACTGCCTTACTACGCATAGGATAGTCTACCTTTACTATTTGAACAGGAGTAGGCTTTTTATGGATAACAGCGATATCATTTGCTAGATAATATTCATTTGAATCATTAATCATTTGCTCAAGATCCATTCCTAGATTAGCTCTATTAACTGGATTCTTAGCAGGAGTTTTCCTATTTGGAAAGTTAAGTGCCATTTTTAATCACCAATAATATTTTACCATATTATTGTTTTATTTAATAAAATTTTAATTTTTCTCAAAAAAGTAAACGCTTTATTAGTTGAATTATAATAATAATGAAATATAATTATAAATGAAAATAATTGAGGAGGATTTTAAAATGGCAAAGGTTAGTGTAAAAATTAATGTAAGCGGTAATGCTAAGAAGCTTTATGTATGTGGTTCAACAGATAATTTAGGCGCATGGGACGCTAAGAAGGCTGTTGAGGTTAAGGAAGGCGTATTATCTAAGCAATTCGAAGCTGGTGAGGCTGTAGAATTCAAGGTATTAGCTGGCAAGAGCTGGGATAAGGTTGAGAAGGGTGCTTTCGGTGAGGAAGTAGCTAACCACTCATTCGTTGCTGCTAAGGGCTTAGTTGTAGAAGCTAAGGCAGAAAGCTTCAATAAGTAATTAAAAGCATTTTAAATTACTAGGCACCTTAGGGTGCCTTTTTACTTTGCTAAAATAAGTTGAAATTTGAATTATATTATTATATAATATATCTAGTTAAAGAATTCGATACTAATACGGAAAGGAGGATAAGCTATTTATATAGCTTTTATTGTATGAGTAAAATTAATTTTATCGCAATAGGCGGAGTTCAGGAAAATGGTAAAAATTTATATGCTATAGAAGTAGATGAAAGAATCTTTGTTCTAGATTGTGGATTAAAATATCCTACAAGTGAACTATATGGTGTAGATGTAATAGTAAATGATTTGAGCTATTTAGTAGAAAACATTGATAGAGTCGCAGCTATATTCTTAACTAATTCTCATGATGATCATATAGGTGGTGTTGTCCATCTATTAAGGGAAAAGAAGATAAAGGTTTACGCTTCTAAATTTACACTAGAGGTCTTAAAGGATAGATTCGTCGATGATGATTTCACACCTGGTAAGGATCAGCTAGAGCCAGTTACTCCTAAAACTGCACTTCATTTTGGAAATATAACAGTTAGATTTTTTGAATTATCACATAATATTCCTGAAAGCTATGGTGTTGCAATAAACACTGAGGATGGATATGTTATTTATACATCTAATTTTAACTTTGACCAAAACTCTAAGATTGACTATTCACATATGTTTAGATCACTTGCAGTATTCTCAAAGGAGGGTGTACTTGCCCTACTATGTGAATCACTCGGTGCGAACAATGAGCAATCAAGAGGTACTATCCTAGAATTTAAATTAAGAATGACTAATTTAATTTCTCAGGCAAATGGTAGATTAATATTCTCTTTATTCTCATCTGATATATTAAGAATCCAGCAGATTTGTAATATCGCAATAGAGCAGGGTAAGAAGATTGCTATAATCGGTATTAAAACTCAAAAGATGGTTAAGGCTGCAATTAAGCTTGGCTATTTAAAAATACCTGAGGAGAATTTCGTAAATCTAAGATTTATTGATGAAAAAGCCAAGAATAAGAATAATGATAAGGATTTAGTAGTATTAGTAACAGGTGAGCGTCATGAACCATATTACATGCTACAAAGAATGAGTAGAAAGATTGATAGATTAATCAATCTAGAGCCAGACGATACAGTTGTTATTTTAACTAATCCATATCTAGGAACAGAAAAGATGGCTGCTAAAACCCTTGATATTATTTATCATGTAACATCAAAGGTTAAAACATTTAGTCAATCATTACTTCCTGATCCAAGCGCTAACCGTGAGGAAATAAAGGAAATGATTAATATTCTTAAGCCTAAATATGTCATCCCTGTAATTGGTGAATATAGACATCAATATGCTTTAAGAATTGTTGCTAACTGTATAGGATATACAGATGATAAAATACTAATCGCTGATGATGGAGATATATTATCATTTGAAAATGGTAAATATATTGGTGTTACAGGTAGTGTACCATCAGGAGAGGTATTAATGGATGGTAAGGCATTTAAGGATGTTAGTGATGTCGTAATGCGTGATAGAGAGCTACTCGCAAACGATGGATTAATCCTAATTACAGCTAATGTAAGCCCTAAAACAAAGAAGGTTGTATTAGGACCTGAAATCGTAACTAAGGGATTTACATTCCCTAATGGTAGTGATGACTTTATGGCCAAGGTAAAAGAGGTATTTGATCAGGTATCAGAGGTTAATTTAGCTACTAAATTTATCAACTGGAGTGAATATAAAACTCAGCTTAAAAATGAGATATCTCATTATGTATATAAGGACCTAAAGAAGAGTCCTATAATCATACCTGTATTAATATCTACAGATATACAGCAATAAAGTAAATATTTGTATTTTTTAGTCTCAGCATACTTGTTGAGGCTTTTTTCTATTCAAAATCCCTAAAACGTTTGCAATACTCATTTTTAATTGGTATAATAAAATGATATTTTATTAAATCGATAAAATAAGGGAGGAATAAAATGAATAAATATTATGTAATTCCTGACATAGGAAATATAGATAAATATTTAGAATTATCTAAAGAACATAATCTTGGATTTGAATATAATGATTTCTTTATGCCTGATTTATTAGATGATGAAAGGAAGCTTAATGAAATTATTAATAAATATAAATTATTAAATAGAAAAAATGATACATTACACGGAGTATTTTTTGATATAGTTTTAGATTCTAGTGATTCTAAAATAAAGAATATATCATATGAAAGAGTAAAATCATCTTTAGACATAGCATCTAAATTAAATTGTAAGGGAGTAGTATTCCATACAAATTATATTACCTGGATGAAGGATGATTTCTATAAGAATAAGTGGATTAAGGAGAATAAGGAGGCTTATCTAAAGCTAATAGAGGAATATAAGGATTTGGAAATATATATTGAGAATATGTTTGATTTAGATCCATATCTATTAGGTGAGCTTGTTAAGGAAATAAACCATCCAAGAATAGGTGTATGCTTAGATATAGCACACGCATCTATATCTAAGGTAGATATATCAGAATGGTTTAGAGTATTAGGTAAATATATTAAGCATATTCATATCAATGATAATGATAAAATAGTTGATTCACATTCTGAATTAGGTAAGGGTATTATCGATTATAAAAATGCTTATAAATATATTAATAGTCTAGCTAATGATGTAAGTATTTTAATAGAAATAAAGGATTATACAAAAACTGTTAATTCAATTAGATATTTGAAGGAAGGTGCTTTTGATGATATTAAATAAGGACTTAGAGAAAATCTTAAATATAACTATAAGCATGTCAAAGGAAGTAGATTATGCAAAGCTTTTAGAAAGCATATTAGAGGATGGAATGGATCTATCGTCATGTGATGCTGGTACATTATATCTTTTAAAGGGGAATAAGCTTGAATTCTTTTTCATGGTAACTAAATCATTAAATGTTAGAGATGGTGGAGTAGGAAAGGAAATAGAATTACCTCCAGTAGATATTAATTCATCAAGTGTATCTGCCCTATGTGCTAGAACTAAAAGAATAATTAATGTTGAGGATGTTTATTCAGATACTAAATATAACTGGGAGGGGCCAAAGAAGTATGATGATTTAACAGGATATCATACTGAATCAGTACTAGTATTACCTTTACTTGATAGAGATAAGAATGTACTGGGTGTAATGCAATTAATTAACGCTACACAATTTGGTCAGGTTGTACCATTCTCTAAGGATATCGAAAGAGTTATTTATTCATTAGCCTCATTATCAGGTATATTACTTAATAATATGTCATTATATGACAATATTAAGGATTTATTATATTCATTTGTAGGAGCTATGGTAAAGGCTATTGAATCTAGAACACCATATAATGCCTTCCATACTAATAATGTAGCTAGAATTTGTGGTGAATTTGTTGATTATATTAATAATCATCAAATAATGGAAATATCACCTGATGATAAGGAGCAATTAATACTTGCTGCTATGCTACATGATGTAGGTAAAATGATTATTCCTAATGAGGTATTAAATAAGGCAACAAGATTTGAAGGATTATTAGATAAGATGCTACTTAGATATGATTTAATTAAATCTTGTATTGAAACTAAATATTTAAAGAATGAATTAACAGGTAGCCAATACAATAATGAAATGATATTTATTGATAATGTTAAATCATTTATGATTAGATTAAATGATGCTTCATTCCTAACAGAGGATGATAAGAATTATATCAATAGATTAAAGGATAAATCATATGATACTGAATTTGGTAAGCTTAATATATTAGAGCCTAAGGAATTAGAGAATGCTCTAATTGAAAAGGGTACATTAACTAAGGAAGAAAGAAAAGAAATAGAAAAGCATGTAGTATATACATCTGAAATATTAAATGAGATTAACTTTGGTAAGAAGTACTCTAAGGTTAAGGATATTGCATCTAAGCACCATGAATACTTAAATGGTACAGGATATCCTGATCATCTAATTGGTGATGATTTATCATTATTAGTAAGAATTATTACTATCGTTGATATTTATGAATCATTAATATCAACTGATAGACCATATAAGAAGCCAATGCCAACACCTAAGGCACTTTCTATATTAAAGGAAATGGCCAAGGAAGGTAAGCTTGATCCTCAGCTTGTAGATATATTTACTCAGGTTAAGGGAGATATAAGATAATAACAAAAATAAGACAACTCAAGGGTTGTCTTATTTTTTTGCTTCTGATTTAATTTTTTTCATATATTCTGTGATACCACGCTCGTATGAGCCTGTATCCTTTGGCTTATAATATACCTTATTTAACAATTCATCAGGAAGATATTGCTGAATAACATATCCGTTTTTATAATCATGTGGATATTTATATTCATATTTTCCACTTTTTAATTCCTTATTTAGAATATGTGGTGGAATCTTCATAGATGTTAATGTTTCTAAATCCTTTATAGCATCATTTATGGCTACATAGGTAGAATTAGATTTTGGTGATGTAGCAAGATCAACTACTGCGTAGGCAAGTGGAAGACGTGCTTCAGGTAGGCCTAGGGCTCTTGCAGCCTCGGTTGCGGCCCAAACTCTAGGACCAATATTAGGATTACCTAAGCCTATATCCTCATAGGCACTACATAATAATCTACGTGATATAAATTCGATATCACCAATTTCAAGTAATCTAGCTAAATAATGCAAAGCCGCATCAGGGTCACTACCTCTAATTGATTTAATCATCGCACTTGCAATATCGTAGTAGTATTCACCCTTATCATCTAGCTGGAATGCCTTTTTACCGATAAGCTTTTTAGCATTTTCTAGATTTAAATCTTCCTTATCAAGCATTTCAATAACCTCAAGCATATTTAATGCACTACGTATTTCACAGCTTGATGTTATTGCGATATATTCTAATATATCCCTTGGTAATTCATTATATTTTTCTGATATTATAGCTTTTTCTAAAAGCTTTATTACATCATCCTTAGTTATTTCATTCATTCTATAGATATGACATCTTGATCTGATAGCAGGATTAATTGATCTATATGGATTTTCAGTTGTTAAGCCAATTATAATTAGCTCACCATTTTCAACGAACGGGAGAAGAAAATCCTGGACATCCTTTTTCATTCTGTGAATCTCATCGATAATACAAATTGTATTCTCATGATATTTAGCACCATCTGTTATATCCTTAAGCTTAGCCTTAGTATCAGTAGATGCGTTAAATGAATATGATGTTAGTGGAAATTGGCTTGCTATAATCTCCGCTATAGTAGTTTTACCACAGCCTGCCTCACCATATAAAATCATGGAAAAAAGCTTATTTTGATTTAGCATTTTTGTTATTACACCATTCTTACCAACTAAGTGGTCCTGACCTACAATTTCATCAAATGATTTAGGCCTAATTCTATATGCAAGTGGCTTCATAGTAAATCACCCAAAAATTATTATAACAAATATTTTTATTATTGTAAAAAGATACTTTAATTGATATAATTAATTGAGTAATTTTTTTGGAGGATTAACATGCAGGAATATGAGGACGAGGGAATATCTTTAGGCCAGATATTCAAGGTTATTTTTAGAAGATGGAAGTTACTACTTTTTATAACTGGTATAATTTTCGTATTTGGACTTTTAGGCTCACAATTAGTATATAATAAATTAAAAACTGATTATACAACTTCAGTAGTATATAACGCTATCGGAGTTAATGATGGAGTATATGCAGATAACTCACAATTTAACTATCGTGATTTAGTAAAGCTATCAAATCTTGAAAAGGTAAAGAATAGTAATAATAAATATTCTTCAATTGATGTAAAGACATTAGTTGAGAAGGAAAAGATTTCTATTAAGAAGGAAATTGTACAGGATGAAAATAAAACATCATCTCAAACTGTATTTACAATTACAGCATCAGGAAGATATTTCCAAAATGCAGAGCAAGCAAGAGATTTCTTCGCTGCAGTATTATCTATACCAGTAGATAGAACAGTACAAATCATTGAGGATACAAATAACTCAATTAATCTAGATGCTTATTCAAAGGCAAATGATTATAATGAGCAGGTTAACTATTTAAAGGCACAGCTTACATATTTAACTTCTAAATATGATTCAATAATTTCTCAGTTTGGTGATATTTACCCAACAGTAAATCAAACTAATGCTAAGAAGCTTTCTGAATTTAGATTAGATTTAAATTCATATTTTGAATTACATAAATTCTCAGAGCTTGACAATGAGCTTACTGCAAGAAAGTATGTAAAGAATTTCAACGATAATAAGTCAAAGCTTGAAATTAGACAAGCATCACTTGAAAAGCAAATAGAGGATAACGAAAAGATTATTGATTCATTATATGATCAAATGAAGAGATTATATAATCCAGGACCAGATGAGGAATTCGATATTAGAAAGGTTCAATCAAGTGAGGTATATGCTCCATATACAACACAGATTTCTAACTTAACAGTATCTAATGCTCAAATGAGAAATGAGCTAAGTGATATTGAAAAGCAATTATCTGAGCAAGGTGGAGACGCAACAGATGTAGCAGCATTTGAAGCTAAGCTTACAACTTATTATAATCAATTAGTACATGAGACTGATACATATACTGCAGTATCTAAGTCTGTTATCAATGAAAACACAAGCTTTGATTATACATCTAAGGCTATTGATTCTAAGGGTGGCTTAAGCCTATTAATCTCTGTGTTATTATTCCTAGTTGGTGGATTTGTTGTTGCAGCAATAGTAAATCTAATTATTGATAGAAAATATCTTAAGGAAGATACTATTGAGCCAGCATATGTATCAAACACAAAGCCACTTCCTGAAAAGACTATAGAAGAGCCTAAGAAGGAAGAAGCTGAGGCTAAAGAGCTTGAAGAAACTAAAGAAGAATAATTAAACAATCAAAATTCCCAAGTTTTTTGGGAATTTTTTATTTTTATGATAAATTTTTTCACTTTCTGACTATTATTTTATGAACATTTGGAAAGGTGGTGAAAAAATGCTACATGAAATAGGATTAACTGATTACTATTTTAAAGAGATTTTAACTGAAAGACGTGATTATTTACTATTACTTATCAATGGTATATGCCACTTGAATCTAACTGAAAAGGATATCTTATTTGGTAATATTGAAGAAAGAGATGAAATTACCTTTAAAACAGTTATGTATGATATAAAGG
>JAEELU010000051.1 GCA_016282815.1 Acholeplasmatales bacterium | reverse complement strand
TTATCAGGGTATAAGAAATAGCAAGCACTACAATGTAGTTCTGTATAAATGAAGTCTACCAAATGCTTCATTTTTTCTTCGCCTGATTTATATATTTCAAAAATTCTTTTTACTGATTTAAATTTTTCTACAAGTGAACCATGGACTTTTTCCTGAATGATGATATTACCATGCATTGATTCTACATAAATGATATAGCAGTTTCTGCCTTTTATTTTACCTCTATAAAGAGCCTTATCAGCTTTATTAAATAATCCGTCAAAATCAGTTGCATCAGTTGGATATGAGGCGCTACCACAAGTAGAAGTAACATAAATATCTCTTGTTCCATCATTATAATACTTTCTAAAGATCTTGCCTCTATCATATATTTTTTCTAGTATATGATGAACTTCATCATGTTCAGTCACATTTGGTACCAACACAATAAATTCATCACCGCCATATCTACCGACATAAGCAGTTTTTTTCAATAAATTCAAAATGTTCTGACTTACATTTTTAAGGATGAAATCTCCAGTTAAATGCCCAAATGAATCATTGACTTGTTTAAAATTATCTAGATCGATAATAAATAATGTAAATGGAACTTTATCAGCTATTAATTTATTGGCAATATCCAAAATATATTGTCTACATATAACTTGAGTAAGAGAATCAAGAACATAATTAGTGTCTATATTTTTGAAAAAAGAAATCTCTTTTAAGTTTAAATCTTCCATAACTTTTCACTCCAATAAAAAAAGTCTTTTTTATATGCTAAAAGACCAAACAAAAAAGTGCAACTGGCTGCCATTTTAAAGGCCCTTTAGCTTTGCGTCATATAGTTTCCTATATTTTGCCAATATATATTTATACTAACACTTAAACATAGTTTTGTCAAATTTATGGATTTACAAGTATAATAAATGTATTTTAATCTCTAAAAATGTTGAAAAAAAAGGTAAAAATTATTATAATTTTTATGCATTATAATGGGAGATGGTGAATTATATGCGTATTGTAATTATAGGTGTTGGTAAGATGGGTAAGGCCATCGTAAAGCATGTATGTAATGAGAATCATGAGGTTGTAGCTATCGATAGTGATTCAAGCGTTATCGAGAGTGTTATCAATGAATATGACATTATGGGTATCTGTGGTAATGGTGTATCTTATGAGGTACAAGAAACAGCCGGTACTGATAAGGCAGATTTATTTATTGCAGTTACTGAATCTGATGAATCTAATATGCTTGCGTGCTTAATTGCCAAGAAGCTAGGTGCAAAAAGCACTATCGCCCGTGTTAGAAATTTCGAATATACTAAGCAAATCGAATTAATGACAGGAGCACTAGAAATAACTCGTACTATAAATCCAGAGCTTGAAGCTGCTAGAGAAATTCTAAGAATTATCAAATTCCCTGAAGCTTTAAAGGTGGATTCTTTTGCTCATGGTAATGCCGATTTAACAGAGTTCTTTATTCCAGAGGATTCTCCACTTGTTGGAATGTCTCTAATGCAAATTAATTCAAAATTCTCAACATCAATTTTAGTTGGTGCTGTTCAAAGAGATAAAGAGGTTATTATACCTAATGGTAAATTTGTATTAAATGGTAAAGATAAAATATATATCATTTCATCTCAAGAGGAATCTAAGGCTTTTGTATCAAAACTTGGATTATCTAAAACAAAGATGAAAAACATTCTAATTATTGGTGCATCTAGAATTACATATTATTTCGCTTCAGCACTAGTAAAGAATAATTATAATGTAAAAATCATTGAGGTAAATCCTGATAAGGCTAAAGCTATCGCAGAAAGCATCAAGGAAGCTAATGTAGTTTTAGGTGATGGTGCTGATCAAAACTTATTAAGAGAAGAAGGACTTCAAAATTTTGATGCAGTAGTATGCTTAACAGGCTTTGACGAGGAAAATATTATCATTTCACTTTATGCTAATAAACAAAACGTTAGTAAGATTATAACTAAGGTTAATAAAGCATCATTTGCTGGATTATTGGAGTCTATTCAAATGGCATCAGTTATTTTCCCTCAGGATATCGCTGCTAACCAGGTTGTTTCATATGTACGTGCTAATTCTAACGTAGGTGGTAATAATATTATCACATTACATAGAATGGTAGATAATCAGGTAGAAGCATCTGAATTTATCGCTTCACCTAAATCAAAGGTTATTAATATTCCGTTAAGGGATTTAAGAATGAAAGAAAATATACTAATTGGAGGAATAATAAGAAATCATCAGCTCATCGTTCCATCAGGTATGACAGCTATTATGGAAAGGGATTCTGTAATTGTTGTATCTAAGGATTTAATGCTAAATGACCTAGATGATATTCTAGCTTAATTATGAATTACAATGTTATTAGAGTTCTAGTAGGCAAAATCCTCGTATTAGTTGGTTTATTAATGTTTATACCACTCATAACGGCATTTGTTTACGTAGAAGACCTTATGAATATAATTTCATATATTATACCTATGGTGTCATTATTATCTATTGGTGCTATCCTAGGCTATGTAAAACCACCAAAGGATACTAAAATGGGCGCAAGAGAGGGCTTTGTAATAGTAAGCTTATCTTGGATATTGATGTCATTATTTGGTTGCTTACCATTTTTAATTTCAGGTTATGTTAAAGATTTCTTTACAGCATTTTTTGAAATAGTTTCAGGCTTTACAACTACAGGAGCTTCAGCTTTAACTGTAGATGAGCTAATGAATATGCTTGAAAATGGTGGACATTCACTATTGATGTGGAGAAGCTTTTCACACTGGATTGGTGGAATGGGTATTCTAGTATTTATTCTTGCGATAATATTAGAATCAAAGGATGGATCTGCACTACATATTTTAAGAGCAGAATCACCAGGACCACAGGTTGGTAAGATAGTATCCAAAATGAAGGTTTCATCAAGAATTTTATATTTAATATATATTGCGCTTACTGTTTTAGAAATTGCTATATTAAATATTTGTCATATATTTGATGAAGAAATGACATTCTTTGACTCATTAATAATATCATTTGGTACAGCAGGTACAGGTGGATTTGCAACAACACCAATGAGTGTTGGATTGTATCAGCCATGTGTTCAATATGTTGTAGCAACATTTATGATTATATTTGGTGTTAATTTTAGTATTTACTATTGGTTAATTATTAAGAATTTCAAGGATATATTACATAACGAAGAATTAAGATTATACTTTGGAATGATTATTATTGCAGTTATTATTGTTACAGCTCAAATAGTTAATATATATAGCTCATTTGAGGAAGGATTTAGGCATGCATACTTCCAGGTCGCATCTATAATATCGACAACGGGTTATTCGACGACAGATTATTGGGGTGCTCAAAGGTGGCCAGTGTTATCACTTGGCATATTAGTATTATTGATGTTCTGTGGTTCATGTGCTGGTTCAACAGCCGGAGGATTAAAGCAATCTAGATTATTGATTATTGGTAAATATTCTAAGGCTAAGGTTAAAACGATGATTTCACCTAGAAGAGTAGAGGTTATCAGATTAGATGGTAAGCCTTTAGATAATAAGGTAGTTGATTCGACAGTAGCTTTCTTTATTTTATATATCGTAGTAATTGGACTTGGTGCATTATTGATTTCAATTTGGAATCCACAAATGACAGCAGAAGATGCGACTCCAACTACTATGTTATCTGCATCACTTGCTTGTCTATCTAATATTGGACCAGGACTTGGAGCAGTAGGACCAGCAGGAGGATATGCAGGATTCTCATGGTTCTCTAAGCTTGTGTTATCAGTTGAAATGATCGCAGGAAGATTAGAGCTATATCCAATATTAATATTATTCTCTAGAGCAACATATAAGAAGAGTACATAGGAGATTTTGATATCTCCTATTTTTTTACGCAAAAAAAGGAAGCTCCAAAGCTTCCTAAATTTGTTTTTGTTTATCTACTAGATAGCTTGAGCCATCATTGCTTCAGCAACCTTCTTGAAGCCGGCAACGTTAGCACCAGTTAATAGATCGAATGGATTACCTGACTCAACTGCTTCCTTATAAGATGCATTGAAGATATTAACCATAATATCATGTAATCTTTGATCAACCTCTTCGAAAGTCCAAGATAATCTTAATGAGTTTTGGCTCATTTCAAGACCAGATGTTGCAACACCACCAGCATTTGAAGCCTTAGCAGGAGTGAAG
>JAEELU010000050.1 GCA_016282815.1 Acholeplasmatales bacterium | reverse complement strand
GCCAAACCAAACATTGCAATAGCTAATAAAAGTAATATTGGGCTTATCCAATCAAATTTATATTTAAAGGGATATTTATTATCAAAATATTTGATATCTTCTTTTACAGAAACTGGGTACATATAAACTGATTTATAGACCTTTTCCTTTTCAGGAATGCTTCTCACTTTAAAACCACCTTTTAAAAAATTTTATCATTAATAATTAATATTTACAATATTAAAAAAGAAAAAAGGAGGAAAACATATTTCCTCCTTATGTAAATTACTTAACTAAGCTATCGTATAAAGATACTAGTGTTCTTTCATAATCTGATGATGAAACACCAATAATTATATTTAACTCACTTGGACCTTGAGCAAGAAGCTTTACATTAATCTTCTCCTTACCTAAAGCTTGGAATATTGTAGCACATACACCACTTCTTTTTGCCATATTTCTACCAACTATAGCAACTAGGGCAAGCTCAGATTCAACTGTAACCTCACAATCAAGGTCACGCTTTAAATCTGTAACAAGCTCATATTTACATTTATCTACAGAGCTTGCAGATACTACTACAGAGAATGAATCAATTCCTGAAGGTACATGCTCTATTGATACATCATATTTTTCAAATATAGATAAAGCCTTACGCATAAAGCCAACCTCATTTGACATATGATCCTTAGAAATATTGAATGATAAGAAATCCTTCTTTCCAGCTAAACCTGTAACGATGTTTTCCTCATCAGTACAAACATTCATAATCATTGTTCCTGGGTTAGTTGGTTCATTTGTATTCTTTAGGTTGATAGGAATATTTAATTCCTGAACTGGGAATACAGTTTCCTCATGTAAAACTGAGGCACCCATATATGATAATTCTCTTAATTCTGCATAAGTAATTTCCTTGATTGCTCTTGGGTTCTTAACAATACGTGGATCTGCAGCTAAAATACCAGATACATCTGTCCAGTTTTCATAAACTGTAACATTTAAGCATTTAGCTAAAATAGCACCTGTAACATCAGAGCCACCTCTTGATAATAGCTTAATTGAGTTATTAGGATAAGCACCATAGAAGCCTGGAACAACAATCTTTCCATACTTAGAGAAGGCAAGCTTAACATTCTTTTCAGTTAAAACCTCGTCAAGCTTTCCATCATAGCTATATCTTAATAAATCCTTAGCATCAACAAATTCATAGCCGATATAAGCAGCCATAAGCTTTGAAGTTAAATATTCACCACGAGATACTAAATAATCCTGGCTAATATTTTTATTTAATTCAGCCTTTAATTGCTCTAAATCATTCTTAATTTCATAATTGATTTTTAGATCATTTTGAACACCAACAAATCTATCATATAGCATCTTCCAAATATCCTCATAAGGAACTGAATACTTTAAGTGTGCATGTAAAATATATAATAAATCTGTTATTTTAGTATCATTTGAATCTCTTTTTCCTAAAGCACTACAAACTACTATTTGTCTTTTAGGATCACCTAATACTATATTCTTTACCTTTTCAAATTGAGTAGCGCATGAAAGTGAGCTACCACCAAACTTAGCAACTGCTAGCATATTAATACTCCAATCCTACAAGCTTCATAGCAATTTGAACAGCATTTGTTGCGGCACCCTTTCTAACTTGGTCACCAGAGCACCATAATGTAATACCATTCTCACTAATTAAATCTCTTCTTATTCTACCAACAAATACGATATCCTGATCAGATGTTACTAAAGGCATTGGGTATAATAGCTTTTCAGGATCATCATATAATCTACAGCCCTTTTCATTAGCTATTGCATTCTTTACTACATCTAAATCTAGCTTATTCTCTGTTAAAACAGTTACAGCGATAGAGTGAGATCTTACAACTGGTACTCTTACACAAGTACAAGTTACCTTTAATTCAGGTAGATGCATAATCTTTCTACCTTCATTTTGCATCTTCATCTCTTCCTTTGTATAACCATTCTCTAGGAAGCCACCGATTTGTGGAATTACATTTTCAGCAATTTGATATTGGAATACATTTGATTCAATCTTGCCACCCTCAAGTAGAGCCTTCTCTTGATTACGAAGCTCGATTGGACCATTTATACCAGCACCTGAAGTTGCTTGATATGTACAAGCAGTCATTGCCTTAATCTTTGATAATTTATTAATAGCATTAACAGCTACTAAAGTAATAATTGTTGAACAGTTAGGGTTAGAGATAACACCATGGTTTTTAAATACATCCTCACCATTGATTTCAGGTACTACTAGAGGTACATCCTCATCACCTCTAAAAGCACTTGAGTTATCGATAAATACAGCACCTGAAGCTACGATATCATCCTTGAATTCTATAGCAACTGGATTAGAAGCTGCGCCTAAAACTATATCAAGACCCTTAAATGCACCCTTGCATGCAAGAGAAACCTTTACCTCTTTACCATTAAATACTAATGTCTTACCAACACTTCTTTCAGAAGCTAATAATCTTAATTCATTTACAGGGAATTTTCTTTCCTCTAAAACCTTTAACATTTCACGTCCTACTGCACCAGTAGCACCTAAGATACCAACATTATAACTTTTCATAACTAACACCCCTCAAAAATATAAAAATTTGGCTTCATTATACAACGATACAATTAATAAATCAATAAAATTTAATCACTTTTTTCATTTTTCTCGAACACGTGTCCGTTTTATACGAACATATTATCCGTTATGTTTAAAAGCATGAAAAAAGCTCTCCGAAGAGAGCCTTATCATTAAATTGTATACCTATATTGTATTATATCAAATGATACTGTAGAGTTATCAGCATAAGTAAATGTTATTGTATCTCCAAGTGATAATCCTGCATTATATAGGAACTTAGTTGCTTGAACATTTGAATCAGAATTTAAGCTATCAGGAACAGTATATATTTGATCTGTTTTAGCCTCATCCTTGTAATCAACAGCTATAGATGAAATAACTTTATTAGTCTTTAAGTTAGTACCACTATAAGTTGAAGTTGAGCTTTCAACCTTACTTACATATAAAACTCTAATAAAGCCTAAACCAGATGTTGTAGTACCATTTGAGATAGTGAATCCAAATTCAAAATCACCCTCAACATATCCAGTTTTCCATACCTTATTATTCACATCATATTCTGCTGTAGAAAGAATTGATTTAACAGCACTCTTAACTGAATTTGAAGGAATAGCAAAGCCTAAGCCTTCAACTGATGATGATAAATATTTATCATTTACTTTTGCGTTAACTATACCAATTAAGGCACCACTAGAATTAAATAATCCACCACCTGAATTACCACTATTTATAGCAACATCTGTTTGAATTACTGTAATAGAGTTATAGCTTGACATAGATATTTCTCTATTAACATATGATATAACACCTTTAGAAACACTTCCTGGTAAAGTACCAAGTGGGTTACCGATACAAATAGCATCAGAACCTAATCTAAGTTTGTCTGAATTATCAAATATTTTAGAATATGTTAAACCTGTTTTTTCAATAGATAGTATAGCTAAATCATTATCCTCATATCCACCAACAAGCTTGGCATCATAAGTACCTGCATCTACATTTAATACATCATCATTATAATCTGATATTGTTACTGAGAAAGTAGATGCACCCTCAATTACGTGGAAGCAAGTTACGATATAGCTTAAGCCTAAATCATCATCATATGAGAATAATACACCTGATCCTGAAGATGTTGCATTAAATGATTTTGCAGTAATAGATACTACTGATTCATATACTTCTTCTACAGTATCCTCTATAGAGTTAGCTACTGTATTAGATGTTGTAGTTATTTCTGCAGTTGTTTTCTTGTAATCTGCAACAAGCTGTGATGTTTCAGTTGATGCTGATATCTGAGCCTCATCAGTTGATGTTCCTGATACAACTGGTACATAACCTGATGTAGAGTTATTATCTATAATACTAATTCCGTTATTTGAACAAGACGCTAAACCGATTATTAAGCCTAATCCTAAGATTCCCGCTAATATCCTTTTTTTCATTAACATTCCCTCTTTTCTTTTAAGTACATCTTAATTATAATCCCTAATTATGGGATAAATTTGGGAATTAAATAGAAAAATTAAAGTATATTTTACTTATAATATCTTTTTAATAGACCTTCTAATGCTCTACCATGTCTAGCTTCATCACGAGCCATTTCATGAACAGTGTCATGAATTGCATCTAGATTATATTTCTTAGCAAGCTTAGCTAAATCAGTCTTACCTAGAGTAGCACCATATTCACATTCTACTCTCCAAGCAAGATTCTTCTTTGTTTCTGCTGTCATCTTTGGCTCAAGCTCACTACCAAGCATTTCTGCAAATTTAGCAGCGTGCTCTGCCTCCTCATAGGCAGCCTTCTCCCAATATAAACCAATTTCAGGATAGCCCTCTCTATGAGCAACTCTAGCCATACATAAATACATACCTACCTCTGAGCACTCGCCATTAAAATTAGATAATAGCTGATCATAGATAGATTTCTTTACATCCTCAGGAATATCTGGGTTATTCTTAACTGTCTTAGCATAAACACCAAATTCATGCTCTGCAGCTAGTGGCATTTCACCCTCTACCTCCTGGAATGCCTTTGCTGGTGCCTTACATACTGGGCACTTAAAATCCTCTGGTAGGCTATCTCCTTCATAAACATAGCCACAAACCTTACATACATACTTCTTCATATTTTTTTCCTACCTTTCTTTAATTAATCGAAGTTTGATTTAATTAATTATAATATAAATTTAATAATTAATCTAGTAAATCTAATATATCTTGCTTAGAAAGCTTATGTCCGCCCTCTTCAACAATACTATCTGCAAGTCCACGCTTGATTGCTTGAAGCTCAAGTACCTTCTCCTCAATTGTGTCCTTACATATTAATCTTAAAATATTAACGTTTCTAGTTTGACCAATTCTATATGCTCTATCTGATGCTTGAAGCTCAGCACTTACATTCCACCAAGGATCCATATGAATTACGGTATCAGCTCCAACTAAATTTAAGCCAGTACCTCCAGCCTTAAGTGAAATAACGAATACCTTTATTTCCTCATTAGAATTGAATTCCTCAACCATTTCCATTCTAACCTTTGCCTTAGTTGTACCATCAAGAACAAAGTGCTTAATTTCAACATCATCAAGCTCCTTAGATATTATTGGGAACAATTGAGCAAATTGTGAGAATAATAATATTCTATGACCAGCTTGAATAGATGATTTAATAATATCCATAGCCATATCGATCTTAGTATCATCACAATGCTCATGTGTTATTAATTCTGGAGTAATACAAATTTGACGTAATCTTGTTAATAAAGCAAGTAAATTATTACCACCAACTGATATATCATCACGAAGCTCCTTAACATAATTCTCGTATACTTCCTTTTGCTTAGGACTCATCTTATAGTAGTAGCACTCTTCAATCTTTTCAGGTAAATCATCAAGTACATCCTTCTTAGTTCTTCTAAGAATGAATGGGCTAATCCTCTTCTTAAGATTATCTAATGCTTCCTCATCATCATGAACAATTAAAGATTCATATCTTGATTTGAAATGTGAATAATTTGATAGATATCCTGGCATTAGGAAATCAAATATGCTCCATAAATCCTGAAGTCCGTTTTCGATTGGAGTACCTGTTAAAGCAAAATTAATATCACTCTTTAATGATTTAATAGCCTCACTCTTTTGAGCAAATTGATTCTTTATAAATTGGGCTTCATCAGCGATGATAAATCTAAATGCTGATTCATATAAGGCTATATCTCTTCTTAATGAATCATAAGATGTAATATATAATACCTTCTTATTAGGATTAATATCATGGATAGCCATCATTCTATCCTCGCTTGATCCTAATATTAATCTAACATCAATATCTAGATTCCATTTAATGCATTCATTTTCCCAGTTATATACAAGTGACATCGGACAAACAATTAAGCTTGGCTTTTGTACATCATCAGATAAAATAAAGCTTATAATCTCAATTGTTTTACCAAGACCCATATCATCTGCAAGAATTCCACCAAAGCCGAAATGAGCTAATGTCTTCAACCACTTAAAGCCTTCAATTTGGTAGCTTCTTAAATTATTCTTTAATACATCATTAGGTAAATAGCTTGATTTCTTATAATTTTGAATAGTAGTAATCATCTTTACTATTTCATCATCTAATACTAAATTAGTATCTACACCATTAATTAGCTTTAATAGATAATTAAGTGGCTTCTTAATAGGCTTCTTTAAATCCTTTAGGCTAATATTGAAATCCTCTAGGAAGTTATCAATTTCCTTAGCACTCTCATCATCAATTTCTAGGATTGTATCATTCTTAAGTCTAACAAATCTCTTATTTTGATGATATGCATTAAGCATAGCCTCTAAATCCTCGGTGTCTAAATCACTATTTTCAAATGTAAAATCTAGTAATCCAACATTATAAGAAATGTTAACACCTGTTCTCTTACTCTTCTTAGCCTTAAGCTTCTTCATTGATTCATCATAATATATTTCACCAAAAGACTTAATTTGTGATAAATCTGAAGTTAATAGCATATATTGATCCTGAATATCAGTAATTACATAACTTCTATTTGCTCCTTTTGCAAATCTATAGCCATCTATTAAAGATAAATAGCTATCTAATAATTCCTTAATGTAAGGGCTAGTTCTATCCTCTTCATTACATTTAATTTTTGGTGTTAATGAAATAACCTCATTATTATATGATAAATATGAATTAATCTTAATTACTGGAATAGGATATTTTTTATAGAAGGAATCATCAATTTGAATTGAGCTTCTAATTAAAGGTAATACATTAGTAATAAACTTATCACTATTAATACTAATATCTAATTCACCATTAATTTTAAATAGATGCTCAATAACCTTATCCTCTAATCTTGATTTATATGGATAAGCAAGTATTGAATTATCACCTATAAAATAAGCTCTCTTTACACCTGATAATAATAAATCAGTATCATATGGTGGAATAATTCTTAAATGATCAGAATCAAGTGAAATACTAACATCACTAATTAATGATATATGCTTTAGTGATGGTCTTAGCTCAAATGATTGTCTAAAATAAATATTATTATTTAAATAAATCTCTAATACCTTTAGCATTAATGATTTCTTTAATGTAATACATTTAGATGAATTCTCAGAGCTAATATTTCTTAAGAAGCTATACATTTCCTTTGATACCTCATCAAAGCATTCATATGAATGAACAAATGAAAGCTTCTGTCCATAGGTCAATTCCTTATTATTCTCAGTAGCGTCGATAAATTCTCTAATATCCTTAATAATGTAGTCCTTATCTAATCCTATTTTAATAGATAATACATATTCACCCTGAATCATTTCGATTAAAGGCATTAAATGTACTAATCCAAAATATGGATTAGATATCTTTAGTGTAGTAGCTAAAGAATCTAAAACTAGATTATTACTCCTTTTTAATAGTAGATTTTGATACTCATTATACTCCTTATCAAAGAAATCTCTATTAATGATCATAAGACCTATTGCATAAAGAGCAATAGTATGAATACATTCCTTATTTTTATAAAATTGTAAGCATCCACAGTCACATTCAACTAGCTTATAATCCTTATCGATTACAACACTAGCTGAGGTTGCGACCATAGCATTAAGAAAAAGGTTTGTTGGTATTATTTCATAATTACCATCCTTATCGCCAATCCTAGCATAAAGGCTTGGATTATCAATGGCGTTATTTAGAAAAACCTTTAACGTCATATTTGAGTCATATTTGTATAGCATTTCTGCTAAACCCATTCTAACACCTACCCTTCATAGTCGCTTTTATAATTATAACATGAAATTCTGAAAATTGATACCTTTATTTTGTCTCTTTGTTAAGATAACGCTTTATTTAAGGCTAAAAAACTATTTAAAAAAAATACAAATATTGATATAATATTCTTAAGGAGTTGATTTTATGTCTTTATTCGAATCTGGAGAGGATTATCTAGAAGCAATACTTATGCTTTCTGAGAAACAAGACTCAGTTCATGCAATAGATGTAGTAAATAAATTAGGTTTATCTAAGCCATCAGTTTCTATAGCTTTAAAGAAGCTTAAGGATGGTGGATATCTAACAATAGATCATAATAATCACATCCATTTAACTGATAGTGGTCATGATGTAGCAAGTAAAATATATGATAGACATAAGATATTAACATCTATTCTTGTTAAGCTAGGAGTTAATGAAGAAACTGCTGAGGAGGATGCTTGTAAGCTTGAGCATGATTTATCTGATGAATCATGGGAGGCTATTAAAAAGGCATCTGAAAAATTAATATAAAATTAAAAAGCACCTTAAGTGTTGGGTATCCAACAAAGGTGCTTTTATTTTGTTATAAATTCATATTCCTTTGATTTATATATTACTATTCTATCATTAAATATATTCTTCTCTCCATCTGTATTAAATTCCTTTAAATCAGTATGGATATCTAAATTTTCAGTAACATATATATGCTTTGCTAAACCAAATATGAAATAGAAAAATAGCTTAACAGGGAAGAATAATCTAATACCTTTAAATATAACTACAGTTAATCCATTATTCTTCTTTACATGATAGCCTGCAATTCTATTTGTTGATGTAGCAATTAATAGATTTGCCTTCATATTTATTTCCTTAGCATTAATAGCTACCTTTAGATTCATCTTTTTGGCTTTAAAGATTTCCTTAACTGCAGATAAATAATATGAGAATCTACCAAATACCTTTTTATAACCTATCTTCTTATATGAAATATTTGATAGCATTCCTATAGCGAAGCCATAATTAAAAATACTATCATTAGCACAATAGATATTGTGCTTTTTTGTCTTCATATTAAGAATATATTTTACAGTTTTCTTTACATTCGTAGACATCTTTAATGATTTAGCAAAATCATTCATAGTACCAAGAGGTATAACTGCAATTTTAGGATTTATATCTTTTTTTGATATTGCATGTATTGCCTCATTTATAGTACCATCTCCACCACAAATAGTTATAACCTCATAATCATGTAAATCATTATTTACTATGTAATTAGAGATATCTCCTATATTTTTAGTGATAAATTCAGTAAGCTCAAATTTAGCAGATAATCTATTTTTAATATATTCATATTTTTTTATTTTTCCCTTACCGCTATAAGGATTATATATTAATAATAGCTTCATGATTAATCATTTAAGAATTCATCGAATTTCTTAATCTTAAGCTTAGTTCCTACTACTACTGCAGTATCACCCTTTTTAAGGTTATCAGTACCACGAGGAATAGAGAATTCACCTGATGGGTTAACAATTCCAACGATGTTAATATCATAATTATTACGTAAATCTAGTTTAATTAGGTTTTCTTCAAAATCTCTACCAATAGAAACCTGAGCGATAGCGTAATTAGCAGCAACCTGATAATAATCCTTGATTGTATCAGATGTAATTTGGTTAGCAAGTGATTCAGCAGCTGTTTCTTCTGGAATAATAACTTCAGTAGCTCCTAATGTTTCATAAACCTCTCTATGTCCTTCAACATCCGCTCTTACTGTAATACGAGGAACGCCTAGCTTTTTTAAATTAACTACAGTTAAAATAGATGCCTGTAGGTTATTACCTATAGCTACAACAGCGTGGTCAATAGATTTAACGCCTAATTCTCTTAATACCTGTTCCTTAGATGCATCAGCGATAACACAGTGAGGAACAATTCTACTTATTTGTGAAACACTGTCCTCATTAATATCAACAGCTAATACATCACAATTCATTAAAGCTAATGTCTTAGCTACACTTGATCCAAATCGACCTAAGCCGATAACAATAAATGACTTTTTCATCCTATAATCACATTCTCCTCTACATATTGTATATCCTCGCTAGATGCAGTTAACCAGTTCTTGTTAACAACACCAATAACAGTTAATGGTCCTAGACGGCCAAGCAACATAATTAAGCATAATAAAATTCTATTTGCTGGATTTAAAAATGGTGTAACACCCATTGATAAACCAGTAGTTGAGAAGGCACTTACCACCTCAAACAATATTTCCTCTATACTAAAATTAAGATTTAATTCTGGTTGGAATATTGAAACTAGGAAGCATCCCACAAATATAATTAAAAATACTATAGCTAAAAGCACGAATGCCTTAAATATTAATGAATCTGATATTCTTCTTTTAAATGCTCTAACCTTTTTACCTCTACCGAAATAAACGATTGATAACATTAAAATAGCGAATGTAGATGTTTTAATACCTCCACCTGTTGAGCATGGTGATGCACCTATAATCATTAATACAATTATAACTACATAGGTTGCAGTATGATATGTTAAATCAGCCATATTATAAGTTGTAAATCCGGCAGTTCTTGAGGTTACACTTGTAAATAAAGCTTGAAGCCAAGTCATTTTTTCCCAATCAGTAAACTTTATTAATAAAGTACCAATAATGATTAATAATGCAGTTGTACATAATGTTATTTTTGTATGTAAATTAAATTTACTCCATCTTCTATGCATTACAACATCATCGATTACAACAAAACCTATACCACCTATAACTATCATGAAAATAGTTGTGAAATTTAAAATTAAATCATCAGCGTATGGAATCATTGAAGAATCACCAAATGTATCGAAGCCTGCATTATTAAACGAAGCCGCCGAATGGAATAATGATACACCAAGTGATGTCCAAAAATCACCATTATACATTTTCATTATAGGAATCATATTTATCGCAGCTCCAACAAGCTGAATAGATACAGATATGATTACAATTTTAATAACTAATTTAGCTATACCATCTACTGAAGATTGGTTTAATGCTTCTCTTAATAAGAATCTATTACTAACTCCTATTTTACCTCTTATAACTATAAAGAAGAAAATAGCAATAGTTATGAATGATAGGCCACCAACTTCCATAAGTAACGCCATAACAACTTTACCAAATATAGATATTTGTTCTGATACTGTTACAACAGATAAACCAGTAACACATACACAGGATGTAGACATAAATAAGGCATCTACAAAGCCTAATGATCTACCATTTGTTGAAGAAATAGGTAAGACTAAAAGAAGAGTTCCAACTAGAACTACACCAACAAATGTTCCAATTATTTGTAAGTATGGATGGATTTTTCTCATTAATTAATCACTACCTTAGAAAAAAACACCAATAAGATTTTTATCTAATTGATGTTAATATTTTTTAATCTATTACGTCTGGAAGCTTTTTACAAATTGCAATTGCTAGAGCACCAGGGCCAATATGGCAAGAAACTGATAAGCTAAGTGGCTGAACTACCACATAATCAGTATTGAATTCCTTCTTTATCATTTCCTCAAAATTCTTTGCTTCTGTTAAGTCTGTACCAGAATATGCAACTTCAAAATGTATATTATCTGTTCTACCATCTAAATCCTTAAGGTAGCCATCAATACATTTCTTAACTGCAGTAATCATGATTTCCTTAGCACCATCTACTGTTCTATTACGCATTTTGTAGCTATCAAGCTTTTCACCCTTAATTAATAATACAGGTTTAATCTTTAATAAACCACCAAGTGCAGCAGCTGTAGGAGTTATTCTTCCACCTTGCTTTAAATACTTAAGTGTATCAACCATGATAAATATGTCAGAATTCATCTTTGTATCAATTAATACCTTTGCAATCTTTTCAGCACTATAGCCTCTTTTTGCCATCTCCATCGCATCAAGAACACTTTGACGCTGTGTAACAGAAATTCTTTGGTTATCTATAACGAATACCTTACCTTCGTATTCATTTTTTGCAATATTAGTTGCACTCTCACAAGATTTAGATAATCCAGAAGACATAGGAATATAAATAACTTGATCGTACTTAGTTAGTAAATCATCCCAAATTGATGTTATATATCCTATAGAAGGCTGAGATGTAGATACATTAGCGCCTCCTATTAACTTTTCATAAAATCCTTCTTGAGTAAGAGTAATATCCTCTAAATATTCTTCACCATCGATGAAAAATGGCATTGGAACTACAGTTATACCAAGTTCCTTACCTTCCTTTTGAGTTATACCACTATTACTGTCTGTCATAATTGCTATTTTAGCCATATAATTTTCTCCTTGGGAAATATTTAAATATTTCACAAAATATCTCTAATATTATAACATAGTAAAATAAAAATTGTCAAATTAAACGTTTTCGTTCGATTTTTAATTACTATATTCCTCTCGTATTTCTAAAAGCTCGAAATATCTATTTGTTTTCTCATCAATTTCCTTACTAATTTTATTTATTTCCTCATCTAATTCCATAAGCTTATGGTAATCAGTAGTAATACCCTTCTTTTCTTCTTCAAGCTCCTTTACCTTCTTTTCTAAAAGAGGTATACCCTCCTCTAGGCTATTAAGCTCATTTCTTAATCCTGCAGGCATCTTATTCTTCTTTACTCTTGTGTCATTATTTGAAGAATTATTATGCTCAGGCTTTGATGTAACACTATCTAAATATTCACTAAAGGAATCTATTGATTCAATTATTCTACCATTATCAAATATCAATAGCTTATTACATATCTTATCAAGGAAGTATCTATCATGTGAAACAACCATTACAGGACCCTTAAATTTCAATAGATAGTTTTCTAATATTTCAAGTGTATATAAATCTAAATCATTTGTTGGCTCATCAAATAGCAGCATGTTTGGATTTGTCATTAATACTTTAACAAGCTGTAATCTTCTTTTTTCTCCACCTGATAGCATCTTTACCTTAGAGTATTGTAATTCCTTAGTAAATAAGAAATTCTCTAATAGTGTAGATGCTGTAATAACTCCATCTAGTGTTTCTATTAGGGATTGTTCCTCCTTGATGTAATCAATTACTCTTATTTCAGGATCAATTAGCTCTAAATGCTGTGAAAAATAGCCAATCTTTAGTGTTTGACCCTTAATAAGCTCTCCACTGTCAAGCTTTTCCTCATCCATGATTATTTTAAATAATGTAGTTTTACCACTACCATTATCACCAACAACTCCAACGATATCATTTCTATTTAAATCAAAGCTAAAATTACTAAATAATACCTTATCGTAAGATTTAGAACCATTCTTAATAGATAAAATATTTTTACCTAAATATGTATTCATTGAAGATAGTTCAAAATCCTTATGGTCATTAAATTTAATCTCACTAAGCTTCTCAAATTTCTCTATTCTACTTTTACTCTTAGTTCTTCTAGCCTCAACACCTCTATGAAGCCATTCTGTTTCAGTTTTAAGAATGCTTTTAATTCTTTTTTGATAAGCTTCTTCATCCAATAATCTTTTAGCCTTTAATTCTAAGAATAAATCATAATTAGCATCGTATGTATATACCTTACCAAAATCTAATTCCATCATTTTTGTACAGATTCTTTGTAAGAAATATCTATCATGGGTTACCATTAATAATCCCTTTTTCCATTTGATAAGATATTTTTCAAGCCATGTAATTAATTCATTGTCTAAATGGTTTGTAGGCTCATCTAGTATTAGTAAATCACAAGGTGTAACTAATACCTTAGCAATAGCTAGTCTTTTTAATTCTCCACCACTAAAGCCCTTAGTAGTGATGCTAGTATCAGTAAAGCCTAGTTTAGTTAATATTGATGATGCTTCATACTCCTTTATTGGGAATTCCTTAGTCGATTCACTCATCACTATATCGAATAATGACATGGTCTCATCAAATACTGGGTTCTGAGGTAAATAATTAATTCTCATACCGCCAGAAATTATTATTTCTCCTGAAATTGGCTTTTCCATACCTAGAATCAATTTTAAAGTTGTAGACTTACCACAGCCGTTGACTCCAACAACACCAATTTTATCAGTATCCTCTATCGAAAAAGATGCATTATCCAATATCTTTTTTTCTATATATTTAAATGTTACATTATTAAATGTTATATTCATAAAAATCACAACCCACTAGATTATATCATATAATAGAAAACAAAAAAATGGCTTAATAGAGACTGCTGAAAATGGTATGTATTTTTCGCAGTTAAAATAGGTGTCAAAAATAAAAATGAAGATTTTATGATTTAAAAGTCATAATTTCTTCATTTTTTTATTATATTATGTGAAAGACGAAGG
>JAEELU010000049.1 GCA_016282815.1 Acholeplasmatales bacterium | reverse complement strand
GGTAAGCAACCTGTATTATCATTTGGTAATTCAAGTGGAGATACAAGTATGCATATGTATACAATCCATAATAACAAATATAAGAGTGAAGCATTTATGCTAATAGCTGACGATGAGACTCGTGATTATGGTAATACAAAAAAGAATACTGAACTTGGTGAAAAGTGGAAGAACGACTATGGATTTAATGTAATATCTATGAAGGATAATTTCAAAACTATCTATGGATATGATGTTAAAAAGACAGAACTAAAATACACATTTTAATTAATACTCAAGCTAAGCTAGATGAATCTAGTAAGGCTTGAGTTTTTTTTAAAATATATTCAATGGTTAACATATAACAATATATATTCATTGATGTGAATATTATAAAATGTTAAAATGAAATATATAATGATTCTATTAAAATATTAATATTTTATCTCGAAAGGAACGATGATATATGAGAAAAAAGAGGATAGGTATTTTAACTTTATTATTGATGGTAATTACTCTCGGAGCATGCTCAAATGCTAATAACCGAGCAAGTGGAAGTAGCTCAAAATCAAGTACAGTACCTGTAGAATCTAGTACTAGTGTAATACCTTCAGAAACTAGTGTGGTACCTTCAAGTACAAGTAGGTCTACATCAACAGCAACTTCACAGGTTACACCATCTACATCAACTTCGGTAGCACCATCTACATCAAGTGCTTCTGAATCCTCATCTACTGCTTCAAGTACATCTACAAGTCAGAAAGAGAAATATTTAAGCTATACACTTAAGGATGGAGCTAATAAAACAATATTATATGGTTCGCCTTGGCTTGATTTATCTAGAAATGGTGTAATTAAGCAAATTGAAAAACCAAATGTTAAGAATGATTTTTATGGTTATGCTAATTACGATATTATAGATGGCTTAACAGTTTCTGAAACAACTCCAGTAGTTGGAGGAATGATGGGTTCAATTAATCAAGTAACAGCAAACCTTAAAAGAATAATGACTGAGACTACAACATCTAATTATTCAGCTTCAACAAAGAAGCTATATTCTAATTTTATGTCTACTGACAAAGTTGCTGATATAGCCTATGTTAAGGGAATGATTGATGAGGTTAAGGCAATTACCTCACTTGATGATTTATATAATTATGTAACATCAACAAAGGCTTTTGGTATATTATCTCCACTATTTGGTATTTTAAAGGATGAATCATTATTACTTTATGAGCCACAGTATAATTTTGATATAACTAATATTTATTATGGAAATTCAAAGGTTGAGGCTAAGGATGCTGTATTTAATTCTGTTAAGACATCACTTACAAAGTTTGGTGTAGAAGAGTCAGAAGCAACAACTATTGCTCAAAAGGCTATTGAGGTAGAAAGTACACTTCATGCATCAATTAGCTATACACCAATGTCTACAACAGTTGGAAATATTGATACGGTATATACTAAGCTTAAGCCAAAGAGATTATTTAAATACTTGGGCTATGATGATGATTATCCGATTATGGGTGTTAGTAATATCGATGATGTAATTAAGAAATTTGAAAATTTAAGTTTTGATGATGCAAAAGCATTTATCGAATATCGTATAGCTTATTCATCTAAGATAGTATTATCACAAGAAGATTATGCTGAAATAACAGATCCATTAATTGCCCCACTTGAAATAAGAGATAAAAGAATGCAATTTTATGGAGAACAATATATTCAGTATTTATTAACTGAATTATATACAAATGTTATTGATAGATGCTATGTCGATAATTTCGTTCCAGCTACATTAAAGACAAGCCTAACAGAAACAATTAATCTTATTAAAGAAGAATATAAAAATGTAATTGATAGTAAGGACTGGTTAAGTGCTGAAACAAAGACTAAAGCTAAAGAAAAGCTTGAAGCCATTAAATGTGGTGTATTATATCCTGATTTCCTACCAAATATATTAGAATTTGATTGTACTAATAAAAATACGACTGCTGAATGTATTGCAGCATATAAGATTTGGGCAGCTAATGCTAATCAGCCTAATAATAGTACTGAACAAGTTTGGATGGGCTCAATCACATTACCTAATGCTCAATATATGCAATCTAATTCATTATGTATTTATTCAGGTATGATTGCTGGCTCAAATTATAAGGCTACAACAACTAAGGAAGAACTATATGGTGGAATTGGTGTAATTATTGGTCATGAAATATCACATGCGTTCGATTCACAGGGTGCCGAAT
The DNA here is from genome assembly GCA_016282815.1 of Acholeplasmatales bacterium. GTDB lineage: Bacteria > Bacillota_I > Bacilli_A > Acholeplasmatales > Anaeroplasmataceae > Anaeroplasma. The sequence continues at coordinate 870 of JAEELU010000049.1, read as the reverse complement.
ATGACAAATATGGTGCCCCTAATAATTGGTGGACAGATAATGATAAGCAAGCCTTCGCAATGAAAGTTCAAAAGGTTATTACTGCATATAATCAATTAAAATATACTGAACAATTAGCTTGCCCTGGAGAAAAAGTAGTAAATGAGGTTATTGCTGATATGGGTGGTATGGCAGTAATGCTTAAACTTGCAAAGAAGGATAATAATTTTAATTATCAAAAATTCTTTGAAAGCTATGCTAATAATTATGCATGCTTATTCAACGATAGAATGTATGATGGAAATATGCTTTATAATGATTCTCATGCACTTACAACGATAAGAGTTAATTATATTGTAAATCAGTTCCAGGAATTCTTAGATACATACGACATTAAAGATGGTGATGTAATGTATGTAGCACCAAATGATAGATTAATCATTTGGTAATAATTAGTTGACAAAGAAGAATACTCATTTTATGATGTTGATTATTTATATTATCAAGGAGAAAATATGAAAAAATTATTATTATCGTCTTTATTATTACCAGTATCTTTTATCGCTTTAAGCGGATGTAGTAATAATTCAGCAAATGAATCTAATAAGTATAATACTGAAGCAATACACCAGGTATCATTATTACAAGGGTTAATGCTTGGGGATTATTATGGAAGTGTAACTGTTAAAGAATTAAAAAGTATGGGAAATACTGGTATTGGTACATTTAATAGCTTAAATGGTGAATTAATATTAATTGACGGAATTTGTTATCGCGCAAATGAGTCATTAGAATTAGAAGTAGTTAGTGATGATGAAACTGTACCATTTGCGGATGTTACATTCTTAGATAATGATTTAAGCTATGAATTAAATGGTTTAAATAGTATAG
>JAEELU010000048.1 GCA_016282815.1 Acholeplasmatales bacterium | reverse complement strand
CTATTCATATGGTGAAATAACTGGTTGTGTTACTAATATTCGTGAAAGTGATTCTTCTGGAGGAGTAGAGGCTACTGGTGCTTATGGACAATATGCTGGTGGTATAGTTGGTTATATGAATAATCAATATGGTACTGTAAAAGTTACGTTATGTCACAATGATAGTGTTGTTCAATCTACAGCTAATACACGTGATGGATATGCTGGTGGAATCGCAGGTTATGCTGATGGTATTATTTCAGATTGTTACAATACAGGAACAATAAGTGCTTGCGCAGATTATGGTAGTAATAATTATTGTGGTGGAATAGTTGGTTACCAATATGCATTTGCCCAAATATTTCGTTGTTTTAACTATGGAAATGTTGTAGTAGAGCGTAGCAATAATACAATCGGTGGAGTTATTGGCGCAGCACATGCATCTGCAGGACCAACTGAAAGCAATTATTATTTAGCTGGAACTATGAAGTTTGGTGAGAATGTAATAAGCGATGGTGGTATTAATTCTACAGATGTAGTAGGTAAAGCTGAAAAAATGACTGCTGAGCAATTCATGGATACTGATAATTTTGAAGGCTATGACTTTAATAATGTTTGGAAAACAATAGATCAATATAAACATCCTATTTTGAAATTTGAAAATTTAAGTTTTAAACTTAGGGTTGGTAGTAATTTCTATAATGATTTAGAAAGTGCAGTTAATTATTGTAATAATAATAACGGCGGAACAATCACATTATTATCTGATTATACAGTTACTGATTATATAAATGCTGATATTAATAAAGATGTAACAATTGATTTGAATGGCAATATTTTCACTAGATCAGAATATTATTCTTGTATGTATCGAAATTCTGGTTCTATAACTATAGATAATAGCAAGCCAGAAACAGGCGGATATTTAGGTGGAATATCATATACTAACAATAGACCTATCAACTTTAAGAATTGTCGTCTACCTTTTGATATAAGTGACGTCGAGGAAGATGATGGATTTGCTTTAGCAAGTGGATATACTATTTATAATATTAATGAAGATGGTAGTGCAGATGAAAATGGTTTTATTACAATTGTAGCAAAAAGACTAGAGGGAAAAGGAACTGTAGATAGTCCTTACCTACTTAGTGATGCAGCTGATTTGAATAAATTTAGAGATATAGTTAATGGTTTAAATGGTGAAACAAAGAATAACTCTGCTTGTGCAAAACTAACAGCAGATATTAATCTTGAAGGTTCTAGTACTAATCAGTGGACACCAATTGGTAATACAACAAACGAATATCAAGGTACATTTGATGGAAATAAAAAGACAATTAAAGGTCTTGCTATTAGTGGAACTAATAATTCTGTCGGATTATTTGGTAGTATTTATGGTGCTACCATCAAAAATCTTACTGTAGAAGGTTCTGTTTCTGGCGATACATGTGTTGGAGGTATTGTTGGTTATGCTCATGCATATGCTCCTGATTTTGCTACAATAACTGGGTGTATATCTAATGTTACAGTTACTGGTGTAAGTCGTGTAGGTGGCGTTGTTGGAGAGGCTTCTCAATGCAATGTATCAAATTGTAGAAATATAGGCAACATCACGGGAACAGGTAATGATAATGTAGGTGGTACAGGTGGTGTTGTTGGATATATATACAGTACTACAACTGTTTCAAACTGCTTTAACACTGGTAAAATTGTATCAGTATGTAATGCAGGTGGAATTGTTGGTTTTAATTATTCAAATGCATCTACTCATGATTGGGTGATTACTAATTGCTACAACACTGGTGATATAGAGGTTACTGTTGGTTATGCTGGTGGAATTACTAGTTACAATAATGGAACTGTTGAAAAATGTCATAATGTTGGAAAAGTAATTACTCCAGATACAGATACAAAAGCTGCAGAGTATGCTGGTGGAATTATCGGTATGTTTTCTGATAATGATGTATATGCGCCAATTAATTGTTATTATTTAGAGGGCTGTGTTCAGGGTAAAACAGATCGTGCAGGCGGAAGATATAATTTTTCTGGTCCTGTATCATTTGTAGGTAATCCTTTATCAGCTTCTAGCTATAAAGATTCAGCTTCTTTTAGTGAATTTGATTTTGATAACACTTGGAAAATGGGAAAAAATTACCCAATTTTTATAGCTAATGTAGAAGAAAGTGAACAAATTCATAATCATGGTAATACAACATATGAAGAATGGTCAGCTACTGATTCATTACCAACAACAGCTGGTAATTATTATTTAGCTAATGATGTCATATTAAGCAGTACTTGGAATGTTCCAGAAGGAACAACTAATCTATGCTTAAATGGACATGGTATAATTGGTAATGGATTTACTGGTATGATGATTTATGCTTCAACTGCTTCAACATTAGTTATTGATGATTGTGGTAGTAATTTACATAAATATACTGTTGCTGATGCTGATCTTTATAATGGTGCTGGTTTAGCTACAATTAATGACAACCTTACTGAAGATTATTTAACATTTAAGGGTGGATATATCACAGGAGGTAATTCAGATAATTATGCTGACTACGCAGTTATAACTGCTAAAAATCAAGGTGTAATAATTATAAATGGTGGAACAATCATTGGAAATAAAAATACACAAGGTCACGGTGCTGCACTTTATTCATCAGATTCTGGCTTGCTTGAAATCAATAGTGGTTCAATTATTCATAATTTATGCCAACAAGCTGGTCCTGCTGTTTTCTCACGTGGTAATGGTATATTATATATAAACGGTGGTATTTTTGCATATAATGCTTCAGTACATCACTCTATGGCTGGTGTCAACACTGATGGTAGCGCAGAATTACATATGTCAGGTTCACCAGTTTTTAAGAATAATTATGGTCCTAATAATATAGGTGTTGATCTTAGATTGGAAACACCAATAATATTTGATGGTGATTTTACTCCAAAAGAAAAAATTGGAGTTAATGTAGGAACAGCTAATGATGAATTTACGACAAACTGGGCTTTAAGAATTGGTGAAAAAGATCCATATGATTATTTCTTTAGTCAAGATAGTGGTAAACCATACATTGGGTTTAAAAACGGCAATTTAGCACTTTTTGCTGAAAAACAAGTTGCACGTGCTGGTAATAATACATACGATAGTTTACTAGCTGCATATAATGCATGTGCTGAAAATGAAACAATAACACTATTAGAAGATATAGATTTAACTCAAGAAAATGTAACTATTAGTATTGCAAATAGTATAACTATTGATTTAAATGGTAAAATTTTAAAATTCGCTGAAAATCAAATTGTTTTATCTGGTTCAGCTAATTTGACTATTGATAATAGTAAAATTAAAACAGGCGG
>JAEELU010000047.1 GCA_016282815.1 Acholeplasmatales bacterium | reverse complement strand
TGTATTGATCCATAATCATGGACTATTCTATTTCTTAATCCACTTATTTTCATCCATGGTACATTTGGATATATATCATATATTTTATTTGGTAATTTTTTAACATTTTCTGATATTTGAACAAATTTAAAACTAATTGCACTAGATAATACTTCATCTTCATTGAATTTTTCAATTGTTACATCGTTTAAATTATTAATACAAAATTCTATATCTTTTAAAATCTTGTCGATATAATATTTGGGAGTTTTAACATTATCCATAAATTTTAATTCCGTCCTTTAATATTTCTTTCAATAATTCTTGATTATTATCTAATTGATTAATTTTTAACAAATCAATTTTTTTATGTAATGATTGTCTTAATTCTTCAATCAAACCAAAAAAATCAAGCCCTGTTACTTCTGTATCAATTAATAAATCAATATCGCTTTTTGGGGTTGCTTTATTTTTAGCATAAGAACCAAACAAATAACAAAAGTTAATGTTATATTTAGAGAAGATATTATCTACAATTTTTTTGATTTCTTCTATTTTTAAAATACCATGTTCTTCATCTAAAACATTTAACTCATTTAATCTAAAAATATAATATTTAAGCTTATTATCAGATTCATTTTCAAGTGCTTCGTATTTTTGATACGTTCTTCTAGATATCCCTAAAACTTTAGCTGCATCTACTTGACTCATATTCAAAGATATCCTTATTTTTTTCAATTCATTCATAATATCACCAATAATATGATAACAATAATTGCGCTTTTTGTCAAATGAAAATGTGCAATATTTGCGCAATGCACATTCTTCAATAGCGTAATATTTGCACATGTATTTTAAAAAACTACACTTTTATATAGTTTATAGCATACTTTCTAGTTTCATTTTAAGGGGGTCGAATTCGACGCGGTTAAAATTATTTAAAGAAAAGGATTGAGTCCATTAGAATATAGACAACAATCCTTATCCAAATTATAATATTAAATTATCTAGTCCAAATTATTGGGTACCCAACATCAAAGGGATTTTTTTATAGTCGAGATTAAATTATTTTGATTCTTCAATTTCCGGTAATTGTTTATTTGTTGAAGTATCAATCATTTCTTCATTATTAACTACTTTTTCTTCTGTATCAGCTTTTAATCCTTCAAGGAATTCATTGTTATCAGGGGCTATCTGCTTAGGATTTTGTGCTTCAGAAATTATTTCATTTTTTAGTTCTTGTTCTTCTTTAATTCCATCTTCTGTAGACATAGGATGTTTTTCGTACACATGGATTTTTCGTTGTTGAGGTGGAAGTTTTGGAACAGTTTTATCTCCACCAACCTGATTTCCATTTGAATCCATATATCTTTTTGGGGCTTTACCTTCTACATCAAACTTTATAACCCTCTTATGCTTTTTATTCCTTACAATATCATTAGGATTATCTTTTTTAGGCATCTTAAGGCTACTTTTCTTTATAACTTTCTTATTATCACGATCTAATACTTCGACCATATTGCTATTTTCTATTTTTTTCGTTCTCGCAGCAAGATTCTCCTCACTATCTACAAACTTAGCTTCCTCTGGTTCTTTTTTCTTTAAGCCATCCATACCTAAATTCAAGCCCTTAACTGCATCAATTACTTTATCGGCATGCTCAACCTCCATACATGATTTTGCAACGTTATAACAGAATGTTGCTCTTGCCTTACCAGTCGCATCTAGCTTTTCAATTTGTTCTAAAGTAGGAAGCTCACCATCCTTTAATTTAGGAAATTTATGCTTTAAATACGACATTGCAGTATCTTTAATTGCTTTTTTATCACCATAGCCTGGATTACGAACACCTGTAAAATTTACAAGTGTCTTTTTGAAAGTCTTATATTGTTTTGAAGTCCTAAACAAAAATTTTTCCCAGAAACCACCTTTTTGTCTTCTTAACTCCGCATTAATTGAAGTATTAGGCATTTTTTCACCAAGAAGCATCAAAATATCATCAGTATATAACTTTCTATTTTCAGCAGCAGTAAATTTAACCTTATATTCATCAGTACTTATATAGCTTAGTATTTTTTCCTTATTTTTGTCATATTTTTTAATATAACCACTATTTTCAAGATCACTTAATCCCTCAAAGTTACCAGGCTTAATTGAATTATAATACTCCGGATCATTAAGCTTAGCAACCATATATCCAACTGGATCAGAAATGAATAGTTTAACATCAAGGTCATTCTCAGAATGCATATTAGTTAAATCCTTAGGATCAGATGCTATTTGCAACTTAGCAACCTTTATGGCAACTTCTCTTCTAGCTGTATCTATTAAAGTTCCTATTTTAAGGTGTGAATTAGGGCTTGGTGCATTTCCATCAACTCTAAACTTTAAAATATAAGCAATTGACTTATCAATATAATCCTTTAAGTTATCACTTTGAAATTGTCTAAAGTTTTTTTCTATTAAGTCACTAACATTACATCTATATAATTTGTCATATCTTTCTTTTTTTGACATCATCATAAAAACCACCTGCTTTCATTTTCATAATTATTATACAATATCGTCTGCAACAAGAGTGCAACAAGAAAGCCAAAAAAAAGAGATTCTTCAATTTAAAATTTTTGAATCTCTTTATGATTTGTTTTGAAAATTACTTTTGTTTTACATGGCAACATACTGTTTCGAGATTTTTCTCTTGTCTAATAAATGCCACTTTGTATTATTATAATATATTATTTATTTCCTTAAGAGATTGAATCTCATAATCCGGCTTAATATCAGAATAGATTTCCTTTCTTGCTAGATAGATAGTTTTAATACCAGCATTTATACCACCTAATACATCAGTATCTAATCTATCGCCGATAATGATATAATGTGATTTATCAAAGTCATTTATATCATTAAATACATAATCAAAGAATTCTATATCTGGCTTATTAGCTCCACATTCTTCTGAAATATAGTATTTCTTAAAGTATTTAGATAATCCAGCAAGCTCAGTTCTTTTCCTTTGTACCTCTGTCATACCATTAGATACAACATATAGATCATATTTCTTAGCTAGATATTTAATGCCATCTAATACATCATCATAGATTTCAGCGTTATATTTAAGTGCATTAACATAATATGTATCTGATTCCATGATATCAGCATTAATCTTTAAATATTCATAGATTTCCTTGAATCTATTAAAATGGAAGGTATCCCTATCCATTTTTTTATTCCTATATTCATTGAAATAAAATTCATTGATAATAGAGAATTTTTGACATTCAAAATCATCAGGAGTATAGCCTGTAAATTTCTTTATTGTTTCTATGAAGGCTTTCTTTTCTCCCTTGCTAAAATCTAGTAATGTTCCATCTAAATCTATTAATACCTTATCAATCATGATTCCACCTCGTTAAAAGAAAAAGAAATAAATTACTTCTTTAATTCAATTAATTTATTTCTAATTTCATTATAATACTTGTAAATCCTTGGATTAACATATTTTTGATAATCACTATAATTATTATTAATAATTATTTCCTTTAGCTTTGTAGATGAAATATCTATATTATTTCTATCTACCTTTAGGTATGTAAGATCAGTATAATCCTTATACCAGGTCTCACATTTATCCTCTATACCATAGATAATACAATCAGGCATTCCTACAGCATTTTTTGCATTATCCATAACATATTTACCCCATAAAGGGACATTACCAACACCTAAATCTGGTAGTGGTTTTATTATTACCTTATCACCATATATTTCAGTGATAATTTGTTTTCTAAATTCATAATCAAATGGGTTTTGATAGGTATTACATTTATCACTTGAGCCAATAAATATTAATACCTTATCACAATTCTCTAATGCAGTATCAATAATTAGCTCATGACCCTTATGAAATACCTGAAATCTTCCTAAGACTAATCCTAGCTTATATTTTTTCATTCCCATCTTCTCTTTCGAGTCTAAATTTAACTGATGCCTTTAGATACTTTAGATAGTTCTCATCATCACACATTGACTTAGCCTCACAGTCAGATAGCTTCGCAACTGGTCTACCATTAACATATTGAAGCTTAATAACGATATTAAGTGGTTCTACATTTGTATCGTTTGTTACAAATGTACCAATACCGAAGGCTACCTTTGTGATATCCTTATATTTATTGTGAATCTCTTGAGCTCTATCAAAGTCAAGTGAATCAGAGAATAACAATGTTTTATCCTTTAGATTAACATCATATTTCTTGTAGTGGTTGATGATTTTTTCTGCCCAAACATATGGATCACCTGAATCATGACGTACACCTGAATAGTTATTTACCATTGAGCGGTTAAAGTCACGTAGGAATAAATCTGTAGTTACTGTATCAGTTAAGGCAGTACCATTATCACCACGGTATTCATCATACCAGTCCTTCATGGCATAATAGTTTGTATATGCTAGTGGAATCTTATCGATACCCTGATACATTTGAACATATTCATGAGCATATGTTCCGATTGGTGTAACATTATATTTCATAGCGAAATATACGTTAGATGTACCAACCATATTCTTTGTGTTCTTAATTAGCTTATCTAATAGCTCATCCTGCCAAACTCTAGATAGTCTTCTTCTTGAGCCGAATTCAGCATATTTAAATGTATATGTACCATCATTAAATGCTTTAATTTTAGCATCTAATTTTTGTCTCGCAGCCTCAAGTAATTCATAATAATTATATTGGAATCTGAAATATACCTCATTGATAATTTCAAGTAGATATATTTCAAATTGCATAGCACTAAATAAAGGTCCCTTTACTATTACAGAAAGCTCACCATTATTAAGTGATGTAGTAACATAATCTCTAATAGGATGATATAATCTTAAAAATTCTACATAGTCAGGCTTAATAAATCTTATTGATTTAAGATATTCAAGCTCCTTATGAGAAAATCTTAGCTTACATAAATAATCAATTTGCTCGTTAATTTCATCAAGCATTTCTTGAGTGAATACTACACCCTCATTTCTACATTTAAAATGATATTCACCAATTAAATCTGTATGCTTATGGAAAATAACCTGATTCATATTAAATTTATAAAGGTCTGTATCAAGTAATGATACGATAATTGGCTCTAGCTTCATATTACTTTCTCCTATATGCCTTCATTGGCTCAATCTTGTGTAAATTTATTTTATGTAGATGATCAATTCTTTCTTTAATCTTTGGATCATCACATTCACCTGTTCTAATATATCTATCTAATACCTCGTATGTAAATCCTAGCTTCTCCTCATCAGATTTACCACTCATTCCATCCTCTGGTGTTTTTTCTACGAATAGGCTAGGTAAACCAAGCTCACGGCCTAGCTCTCTAACCTCAGTTTTAGTTAAATCAGAAATAGGTGAGAAATCACCAGCTGCATCACCGAATTTAGTTGAGTAACCAATCCAGTCCTCGCTTAAATTACATGTGTTAGCAACTCTACCACCATAAAGTGCACAAATACCATATAATGTAGTCATTCTAATTCTTGCAGGTGTATTTGTTTTATAGGCATCCACTGAATTTGGATCCTTATCAAATTCCTTACCGATTATTTCTCTTAAAGCACCAACTGGCTCCTCAATATTAATTATATGATATTTAATATCTAAAAGCTTTACTAGGGCAAGTGATACATCGATATCATGCTGAATACCACATGGCATTAATACACCGATTACATTTTCCTTACCAAGTGCTTCTACTAAAAGCTTAGCTGTGACACTTGAGTCAGTTCCACCACTGATACCAATGATTGCCTTACAGCCCTTACCATTTTCATTAAAATAGTCCTTAATCCACTTAATTATTTCATCCTTCATATTCAATCACCTTACTAATCAATAAATTCAAATTCGAAATCTATTATTCTTACAGTATCACCATTTTTAACACCAAGCTCACGAAGCTTATCATCAACACCGATTGATCTTAGCATTCTTGCGAAGCGAGCTCTTGCGATATCAGAGTCAAAATCTGTCATTTGGAATAGCTTTTCTATCTTATCTCCATAGACATTAAATACTCCATCCTTTTGACGCTCAACCTCAAATGGTTTTTTCTCCTCTTCATAATTATACTCCACAAAGTCGTATTCATCATCCTCAAATAAATCAAATTCTTCAGTATTATCTAAGGTATCAGCTATTTTATATAATAGCTCCTTTAAATTATCCTTTGTATAAGCACTTATCTCAATGATAGGATCTGATACATGCTTCTTAAATTCCTCTAAATTCTTTTTAGCCTCAGGTAAATCCATCTTATTAGCAACGATAATCATTGGTCTTTTTGATAGATTCATCTTATATTCCTTTAGCTCATTATTAATTATTAAATAATCCTGATATGGGTCTCTACCATCTACAGCAGCCATATCAACAATATGAACAATAACCTTACAACGCTCGATATGTCTTAGGAATTGTAAGCCTAGTCCTAAGCCACTATGAGCACCCTCGATGATACCTGGTAGGTCTGCCATAACGAAGTCTCTACCATCATCCAAACGAACCATACCTAAATTTGGTACAAGTGTCGTGAAATGATATGCAGCTATCTTTGGTCTTGCCTGAGATACTGCAGCGATTAAAGTTGATTTACCAACTGATGGGAATCCAACAAGTCCACAGTCAGCTAAAACTCTTAGCTCACATCGAATTGATTTAGCCTCACCTGGCTCACCCTTTTCACACCAGTCAGGACACTTGAAGGTATTAGATGAAAGCGCCATATTTCCACGGCCACCTCTACCACCCTTACAAGCAGTTATTTCCTGTCCGTTATAGGTAATATCACCTATTATTTTACCAGTTTTATCATCAAATATTGTAGTTCCAACAGGCACACGTACGATTGTATCTTCTGCGTTCGCACCATATTGGCCCTTATTTTTACCTTTTTCTCCGGTTTTACCCTTAATGATTCTATTATATCTTAAATCGATTAGAGTAGATAATCCCTCATCACCCTTAAATATAATAGATCCACCCTTACCACCGTTTCCACCGAATGGTCCTCCTCGTTCAACCTTTAGCTCACGTCTATAGGCAACGATACCATCTCCACCGGCACCGGCAGTCGCGTCTATTTTTACCTGATCAACAAACATATAGACCTCCGACCTCCTAAAAAAATAAGCCCAAAACTAAATTTGGGCATCATTTAAAAAATATCAATTATAAAGCAGGGTATACAGATACTTGCTTTTTGTCTCTACCCTTACGCTCGAACTTAACTACACCATCAATTGTAGAATATAATGTATCATCGCCACCGCGACCAACATTAGTACCTGGGAAAATCTTAGTACCTCTTTGACGATATAGGATTGAGCCTGCTGTTACTACTTCGCCGTCAGAAACCTTAGCGCCTAGACGCTTTGCTTCAGAATCACGACCGTTCTTAGTAGAACCAACACCTTTTTTAGATGCGAATAATTGAATGTCTAATTCAAATAACATAATTCTTCCTCCTAGATAATTCTTTTTACGTTCTTAGGATATTTATTCACCAAGGAATCAAGTAACTCTTCAAGTGTTGTAACGATACCTTTAGTTACCTCATTGTTAATTACATCAAATGATGTATTTCCAGATTCCATCTTAACATTATTGAATTTATAACCTAAATTATCAATCAAATTTACTGTCATAGTTAGCATACTAGATACACTAGCACATACAATGTCAGTTCCTTTATCACTAAAGTCTGCATGACCTGTAACGTTAACTACGATATTGTCATTGTAATTAATACTATACTTAATCATTATAATTAAGCATTGATTGCTTCAACTACTAATTTAGTAAAAGCTTGACGATGACCTTGCTTAGATGCAGAGTGCTTCTTTGGACGATACTTGAAGATTGTAATCTTCTTGTTCTTTCCGTGCTTCTCACACTTAGCAGTTACAGTTGCATCCTTAACATAAGGCTTACCAACCTTTACAGTCTTGTCAGATACTAATAAAACCTTGTCAGATGTATAAGTTTCGCCTTCAGCAACCTCTAGCTTTTCAACATAGATTGCTTGACCAACTTCTACCTTTACTTGCTTTCCGCCAGTTTCAATAATTGCATACATGTCGTGTTACCTCCTTTATTATTTAAGACACACTATGATGGTAGGTTTTTATCCATTTTTAGACCATTTCTATGTGGTGCATGTTACAACAGTGTATATTATATTATAATATTTTTTAATAGTCAAACACTTTTTTAATTATGCTTCATCAGCTAATCCAAAGGCATTACCAAGGATTAAGAATAAATCAAATGCTAATACACTTAATACTAATCCTACGATATATAATCCCTTTGAATTCTTACCAGAAGCGATTAAAGATACTATTGGGCTAACTAGGTATACTGCTGATAAAGCAATAAATACAATTCCTAAAATCTTGAATAGCTCTTGGATTTGTTGTGCTTGCTCCTCAGTAGAACCAGTAAATGATGATGTGATAGATCCATTTGATAAACCATCAAGAATTGTTTGTCTTGCTTCAGGATTAGCTAATACTAGGAATACTATACCTGCGATTAATAAGCCTAATAAGCTTAAAAATGCTAAAACAGCTCCAATAATAATTAAAATTCTACTTGCACTTCTCATGACCTTTTCCTCCTTATATTTTATTCTGGTCTAAATAGCTTAGACTCATCAGCTAAAGTTAAATCCTGCTCAGGCTCATCATTTAAAATAATGAATCCTGGACATTTTGTTCTAAATACATCTCCTCTTAAGGCAATTCCTTCCTTAGCTCTATCCTTATCTATAGATGCGTATAGCACAGGTGCCATAAGTGGTGTTGTATTTCTTTCCTTGCACATTTGTACAAACTTTAATCTTACCTCGTCATTAACGATCATATACTTAGGTAATACAGATGGACAGATTATAATTGCATATGATACTCCATCCTTCTTCATTACTATATTTGGTAACTCTGGTCTAGGAAAGCCATCCTCAATCTTGAATCCTAATGGAATTAATAAATTCTTCATTAGATAATCAGTAGCCATACCTACTAATATTTCAAGTGTTAGCTTATCCTCCTCTTTAATATTTTCAGGAATACCATCTGCCCAAATGCTCTCAGGCACGTTATTATTTTGCACTTTTTTCTACCTCCATCTTTATTAGTACAATTATATATTGAATGAGCCATTAAAGTATTCTATTCTTTGAGGGAATAGTGACTCTAGCTGCTCCTCTTCCTTTTGATCAGTTGTACAATCTATGGCGATATATCTCGCCTTAGCCTGTGCATATTTAGCAAATGCTGATAATAATTCAGCAGATGCTCCAAATTCCTTTAATGACATTCTAACATGAATATATGTACAGTTATCAATTATACTAGCGATAACAAACCCATATATCTTTTCTTCAGTCATCAGCATCATTCCAAGCAAATCTAATTCATATAAATGCTCGAAGCATTTTTTTATCATATTTAGCTTTGCATAAAATGATATATCGGTATTATCGATTCCTCTTTCCTCTCTGTAATGAGATATAAATTCTAATACATTAGAGAAATCATCCTTTTTCATAAGCTTATAATATAAGTTCTTATGCTTTTTCTTAAATACCTCCGCAATCTTTCTTTGCTTTTTATATCTAGTGATTGTAAAGGTTAAATCATTAGCGAAATAAATATAATTTGATAATGATTTATTTTGATATAGTGGAATACCTAAATTCTTGTATTTCCTTTTATCAATATCAAGTACTGGTCCGAGCATGAAATTGATACCCATCTCCTGAGCCTCAAGCTCTAGCTCAACAACCGTCATGGCCAAATCTCCACCACCAACAGGTATAGGCGGGTAATAAACCTTACCTAGATTAGGTATTGTTATCCTAATGAAGATAAATTCATTACCGAAGGATATCTCTGGGTGATATACATCACTCCAAAGAAAAAGCCAAGTGGGATTATAGTATGATAAAAAAGCGTTGGAATCCTCCAATCTAGCTTTTAATTTTTTACAATCTAAGAATCCATAATTGTGAAAATTAATCATAAAAACCACCACTATTGTAAATTATATCATATTTAGAATGCAATGTCTTTAAAATAATAATTTTAAAAATGATTAATTATTCGCTTATTTCTTCTATTTCTGTCCTATTTTCTACTTCCTTTATTTTCTTTACAGTAATATATATTCTTACGAATGATACAATACATAAAACAAAATTAATTGCATTAAAAATCATAATTGGATATAGCATTACAAAATAGCCATATACACCCCAGCAGATTGAGTTTAGTGCTAAGCCTATTTTTAGTATAAATTCCGCTCTTAATTCATTTATATTTAGCATGAATGCTAATATTACAAATGTTGAATAGATGAATCCACCAACAGTTGGTAAATAGCCATACCATACTCCCTCACTAAACCAGATATTGAATAATATACCAAGTGTTACTGCAAGTGCCATACAGGCAAGGCTAATAATCAGCTTTATTATTTTCTTTTCTGTTTTAACAAATAGGAAAATAGTATTTCTTATTAAAGAAACACCCTCCTGAACCATTCCAGAGTATGCTTTAGTTAAGAATTCCGCAACTATCGCAAGTACATGGTTAGATGATTGAAATAATAATATTTTCCTTTTTGATTTTAATATTGCTGATAACGTAAATAATGAATTACCAATAAATGATAATACGTTAGCGATAATTAGAATTACTTCACCCATAAATTTACTCTTTTCTTACATTCCACTTAAGTATTATATAACTTAATTTTAAATATAAAAGTATTATTTTATTCAGTTATATTATTTTTAATAAAATTATATAAAATACTAGCATTAGCCTCTAAATCATCACGATTTATAAGCCCTGTTTTTAGTCCCTTATATACCTTATCATAATCACCCTTTGAGCCTGGCATAAATAGCTGTAGTGCCTTTATTACATTAATTGGTGAGGCTTCCTTATATTTAGATTCATTAGCCATTACACTAACTACCCAATCTGACATAATTAAGCCATCAAATTTAAGCTCACATCTTAATAGCTTTGAAATATTAATATTTTCATTTGTATGAATACCATTAAGTAGATTATATGATGTCATTATTGTTTTGATATTAGAATTTCTAATACATATTTCAAATCCCTTAAGATAGATTTCTCTTATTACTCTTTCACTTACTATACTATTATTCTGATATCTATTATATTCCTGGTTATTAGCCATAAAATGCTTAATAGTTACATATTTATTCTTATGTGATTCTACACCCTTAGTAATACTAGATGCGATAATACCACTTATATACGGATCCTCTGAATAGTATTCAAAATTTCTACCACATAATATGTTTCTATGAATATTAAGGGCAGGTGCTAGCCATAGATCACATTTAAATGTTTCCATCTCACTACCAACTATATCACCACATAGATAGGCTAAATTAGTATTGTAGCTTTGAGCAAGTGCAGTTCCGATAGGTATCGCAGTTGTATATTGATGTAGTATTTCTGTATTCTTCTTTGGCTTCTTTTGGAATATATTTAATATCAATTTAAGATACCATGGCATATATTCCTTTACTGATTCAGGAATTAAAGCTGAATTTGAATATTTAATTCCATTTTCAATAAAATAATCCTTTTGTAATCTTAATCCTTGAGGGCCATCAGCCATTACTATACCCTTAATAAAGCTATATTCCTTTGTTTCTCCAGCCGCGCCTGGTACATTCTTAGCCTGTGAGCCAATAATGCTTTTTAGGCCTCCTGTCTCATCGAATAGACCCATACATAGCTTGATTAAATCCTCATCACTCATATTCTTAATATCATTAGGGATATTATTAGCTAAAGTATAATCAATTATTTCAGTTTCTATTTTTGGATTATATTTTAAATGCTTAATATTACTATAATCATAATTATCAATAATACCTACGCTATAATCATCAAATTCAGGCTTATTGAATAGATTTTTACATTTCCTGATAATTATATCATCCTTGATATCAACTATTAAAAATGGCTTATTATCTCTACTACTATTACCTATTCTAAAGATATATTCACCCTTATCTATTACATATGATTTTAATTCAGTATCATAAACATATAAATCTAATAAATTAATATTTAAATCTATATTCTCCTTATCGTTAGGATTTATATTATTAGTTTTATGGAATAATACTAAATCCTGATAAGGATTATTTCTTTTATTATTAGGCTTAGAGACATAGATTTGAACTACCTCCTTAGCCTTATATAAGCCTATATTAGATACATCAATATTAATATTTAATGTATTATCCTTTATTTTATATTTATTAACATCAATATTAAATTTAGTATATGTTAATCCATATCCAAAAGGATATAATACACTTTTTCTTAATGAATCAAAATATCTATAGCCTACATATAGGCCTTCCTTATAGGATGTGTCATCCCTTAAGCCAAAGTCACCAATTGCTTGATAATCTGTTGGGTTTGTCCAGGTTGTAGTAAGCTTACCAGATGGTGAATATTTACCTAGTATTACATCGATTAATGAATATGATGTTAATACTCCAAGCTGAGATAATAAAAGAATGTTTTTTACATTATTAACTCTACTTAAATCTACTACACCACCTACATTTAGTACTAATAGAAAATTCTTATAATTAGTATTTAAATAGTTGATTGTTTTAACCTCAGTATCGGTTAAATAAACATCACCCTTTTCTAACCTTCTATCAGCACCCTCACCTGAGATACGAGATAGTACATAGATTGCAGTATCACATAATACATCAAGCTTTATATCATACTCACCCTCAAGCATTACCTCACCCATACTAACTAAAAATATAGGCTGATGGGCATCCTTAGCTTTTTTCTTTAGATACTTTTTAAAATTCTTTTTAAACTTTAAATATTCCTTATCATAGCTATCTAGCCATTCATCGGTTAATACATTTATTCCACTCTTTTTGAATGCTTCATAGACAGTATCGAAATATTCAGAATTTACCTCACCTGAGCCTGTACCACCCTTAATAGTTTTTCTTACACCATTACCATATAGTGCAACATCAGTTAGGCTTTTAAGAGGAAAATCCCCATTAGATTTAAGCATTACCATACATTCCGGTAAATATTCTCTTAGCATTTCAGTTTTAGTTCCCATAGATTTTCCTCCTTCTTATTTACAAAAAATAGTGGTATAAACCACTATTCTTGT
Organism: Acholeplasmatales bacterium; assembly: GCA_016282815.1. GTDB lineage: Bacteria > Bacillota_I > Bacilli_A > Acholeplasmatales > Anaeroplasmataceae > Anaeroplasma. The sequence continues at coordinate 2,290 of JAEELU010000047.1, read as the reverse complement.
TGTTGAGCATCCATTGTTTTAGATAATTCCTTTTGCTCGTTAACGAAGTCTTGAGCCTCTTCCTTCTTTTTCTTAGAAGTCTTATATTCTGTAGGCTTGTAGTTTTGTACAACAACCTGATTGAATGATAAGTCGATACCAGCCTCTGTAAATACCATACGATATTCTCTTAATAAATCTCTTTGTACCTGATATCTATCCTCTTCAAGACACTTAGCTACGATTTTAACTGCAACGTTAGAATCACCGTATCCAGAAACACCCTTATAGAAAGGTCCTTCTACTATTGCAGGAATCTTTTCTCTAAATGAATCGAAATGATCCTTTAATAATCCTTCGATTACCTCGATAGGTACATCATATGGGAATTCACAGTCTACTACAGCTAAAGATAGCTCTCTAGACATGTTAATTACATTTGAAATGTCAGAGTTATTTATAATTTTGATATTACCAGCTAAATCTAATATCTTAGTAGCACGAATACCAATTTCAGTTACTGTACCTCTAAAGTCACCAACTGTGATTATTTCACCAACGTTATATTCGTTCTCGAATACGATGAACATACCAGCAACAACGTCGGCGATTAAGCTTTGACAACCTAAACCAATTACTAATGTTAAAATACCAACTGATGCGAAAATAGCCATGGCATTAACACCTAATGCTTGTAATGTGAAAATGATTATAGCAATAGCACATGCATATTTAACAATTCCATCTAGTAATGTTAATACTGTTTTAGCTCTATTAGATTTTACCATTTTCTTATGGAATAGCATTCTTATTACCTTACATAGAGCATAAATAACTACTACATAAATTAAGCATTGAATGAATGTCTTTAGATGTGATACAAAATATGCACCAACATCAGAAGTATTCCATACATACTCTGCAACCCAGCTACCAAATGGTGATTCTGGAGCTACTGCCTCAATAATCATAAATGTGACGAATGTAACAAGTACAATACCAATCACTATGAGTTCTGCAATTGTAAATCCTTTTTTTAATCTCGTTTTCTTTTCCTTCATAATTCTTTTTCCTCCTAGATAGAATATGTCATTTCTATATAACCATTATCAGAATCTTTTGTTTCAACAACTAAATCACCCTTAACATCTTGATAATCGCTAGATTCAATCACAATCTTGAATAATCCATTACCTTGGTCCGTAACATTTACTGTTGCAGATCCGCAAGTTTGGCTTGTTGTTGTATTAGTCAAATCAATTGTAGCATCCTTAAATGCTAAATTCTTTGTTCCGTTTAAATAATCCGGATTAATATAATTTGTATCTATAAATACTGTATTAGTATTTGAATTAACATTAGCACTAATAACTGGTCCAACAAATTCTATACTCTTTGTCGCGATAACCTTATCTCCAATTGATATTTCAAATTCAAGCTCACATTTATTAGTACCATATAAATAGTTATCTCCTGATGAATCATCAAAAGTATATCCTAATGTTGTGTGTAGGAAAGTCATATATATACCTGATATATCTGAGCTTTGTTCAGTATACTGTGATAATTTATTTGGTGGATTGTCATCATAATCATTGATCATCTCACCATTAGATGTATTATAAATATTTCCACCAGCCTTGTTTACACTTAATGTGTATGGGCCCTGATATGTTATATCATTAAAACATCCAATATTTGCTTTTAAATCACCCTTCAAATAATACATTACATTGTTTAATCTCATAATGTCTACAGCTGTTGAAGGCGCTTCATTTCCGTTCGCATCTAAGTATTTTGTTACATCATCGGTATAGGTTTCGATATATGCTATACCTGTTTCTGTATCATACTTTGCAGAATTCATTAGGCATGAGAAATTACCATATCCAGAATCACTTAATACTGAATATATAGCATAATCTAAATTAACAGTATCACTTTCTATTTCATGTTTCTTTGTGAATGAATAGCTTACTACAGTTCCTGTTGATTCTTCTGTTTCCTTTAATGTATATTGGATATTAAAGCTTAAATCAACTACATTTGAATCAAGTGAATTAATTCTTATATTGCCAGTTCCACTCGAATCAAAGAATAATGGATCCTGATCCTTATATCTTGCGGATGAATTAATTGTATCTAGTGTTGCTTTTTCAGGAATAATTACTTCAACAGGTAATGAGATGTAATCATCATTATCGTTATATACATAATCACCTATTGTCGCGTCAAATACTAATTCATACATTGCTATAATTCTATCATCACCATAATATGGCTTATTGTAGATATATAGAATTGCTTTTGT
>JAEELU010000046.1 GCA_016282815.1 Acholeplasmatales bacterium | reverse complement strand
CTAAAGGCTTCTTCTTTAATGCTAAAGCAACACCGATACCGATACCAGCACCAGTTAAGTTTTGTAATAATGTACCTGCACCGAATCTGATTGCAGCATTTTGTTCATCCTTGACACTTGCAGCTAATATATTATACATAAATTGGCAGAATGCATTATCACCATTTTTGAAGAATCCACCAATAGTTGAAACTATTGTACCAATTATTAATGTAGCAAATAATCCAATTGCCATACCATTTAATGTAGTAATGAGGAACTCTAAAACCTTTTTACCTGTAGTTTTATCATTATTTTCAGGCTTTGGTGTTTGATCAACTACAACACTTGGTATATCAGCCTTTTCTCTAGTATCAACATATACAACATTTTCTTTTTCAAGAACAACGTTAGTATCAGTAGTATTTTCTACTACTTCCTCTTCCTTAGCTTCACTTGAAGCTTCTATTTCTGCATTTTCCTTAATGCTTTCGTCTTTAGTTTCCATTTTCTTATTTCCTTTTTCTATTCACTAAATGATTATTAATTCTTTAAGCTATTAATTGGTGCTGGAATTTGTCCACCACGATTAATAAATGTATCAGGCTTAAGCTTTGATATCTTCATAATAGGACCATATCCTAATAATCCACCAAAGTTAAGTGATTCAGTATCCTTTTTGCCAATTGCAGGAATAACTCTTACTGCAGTTGTTTTGCAGTTTATCATACCTATTGCAGCCTCATCAGCGATTAATGCACTAATTACCTCTGCAGATGTATCACCAGGAATTACAATCATATCAAGACCAACTGAGCAAACAGCTGTCATTGCCTCAAGCTTTTCGATTGATAGGCTTCCCTTTTGTGCTGCATCAATCATACCAGCATCCTCTGATACAGGGATAAATGCACCTGAAAGACCACCAACTCTAGATGAAGCCATAACTCCACCCTTCTTAACGGCATCATTAAGCATTGCAAGACATGCAGTAGTTCCGCATGAACCACATTGCTCAAGACCAATTTCCTCTAATATATGAGCAACTGAATCACCGACAGCAGGTGTAGGTGCTAAGCTTAAATCTACAATACCAAATGGTACATTTAGCATACGAGATGCTTCTACACCAACTAATTGACCCATTCTAGTTACCTTAAATGCAGTCTTCTTAATAATATCAGCTATTTCTGCTATAGATGCATCCTTAGGTGCCTTAGCTATTGCAGCTCTAACAACACCAGGACCTGATACACCAACATTGATTACACAATCAGCCTCACCAACGCCATGGAATGCACCAGCCATAAATGGATTATCCTCTACAGCATTACAGAATACTACAAGCTTAGATGCTCCTATACAATCCTGATCCTTAGTTAATTCTGCTGCTTCTCTAACCTTTTGACCCATAATCTTAACAGCATCAAGATTAATACCAGCTCTAGTTGAACCTACATTAACACTTGAGCATACCTTAGAAGTTTGCTTTAAAGCCTCAGGTATAGATTCGATTAGCTCTCTATCACCAGGAGCAAAGCCCTTTTGAACTAAAGCACTATATCCACCGATAAAATTAATACCAATATCATTAGCTACTCTATCAAGTGTCTTAGCGTATAATATAGGATCTCCACCACTTACACCAACAAGCATTGATATAGGTGTTACAGAAACTCTCTTATTGATGATAGGAATACCATATTTCTTAGATATTTCCTCACCAGTCTTAACTAAGTCCTTAGCATAATTATAAATTTTGTTATAAACCTTTTCACAAGATTTATTGATGTCAGTATCCATACAATCTATTAAAGAAATACCCATAGTGATAGTTCTTACATCTAGATTTTGTTCCTGAATCATCTTTATTGTTTCAATAATCTCACTATTATTTATCATACAATCACCATTAAATCTTATGCATTAAATTAAAGATGTCTTCATGCATGCAATGAATTTCTAAGCCCTTATTCTTTCCAAGGTCAGTCATTTCATCAACGAATTTATTAAACTCGATAGTTAAATTATCAATATTGATAATCATAAACATTGCGAAATATTGGTCAATGATTGTCTGAGTAACATCATTAACATTAGCCTTGTACTCTGAGCACTTTGAAGCAACACTTGCCAAAATACCAACTGTATCTTTTCCTACTACTGATAAAACTGCATTCATAAACAAATCTCCTTACCTTATAAACATTGTTTATATTTTACAATAAAAGATATAATCATTAAACAAATATATAAATAAAAAAAACGTTTACATTGTATAGTAAACGTAATAATTAATATTAAAGAATAATAGAACGGTTGCTGCAGCAACTGCAAGTATGGTAAATGGTAAAAGTATATAGTTTCCAACCCTACTCATTTTATCTAGCTCAAGGGTGCTATTTTTCCTAACTATTATACTTGAATATGCTAATATTCCAACTAAAGGAACTATTAGAATAATACTAAAATAGTATTCTACTATAATACCGATATTGAAATTGAAATTGAAGCCATTATTCATCATTACTAGTGCCCATGATTCAACCATCAAGGCTATTAATGCAAATAGGAATAATACCTTCTCTAGCATATCGCATAGATTATATTTCTTCTTAATAATAAGGACGAAATAAAAGGAAATAAACGCGAGTAAAAGAACATATAGAATTATTGTTAATATTAATCCAAATACTAGCATAATATTCACCTTCTTAAAACGTACCCTCTTATATAATTATAAATCATAATTTATCAATAAACAAGTATATTAAATAATGGCTTAATTAAAGGAAAAAGCTAGGTTTATAAAACCTAGCCTGGAAATTATTAATAAGTATTTATTACTTAGGTTGCTTACCGATGTATGCTAAGATACCACCATCAACATAAAGGATGTGGCCATTTACAGCATTAGATGCATCAGATGCTAAGAATACAGCAGGTCCTGCTAATTCTTCTGCCTCTAGCCATCTTCCAGCTGGAGTCTTAGCTACGATGAAGCTATCGAATGGATGTCTAGATCCATCTGGTTGTCTCTCACGTAGAGGAGCTGTTTGTGGAGTTGCAATGTAACCAGGTCCGATACCATTACATTGAATATTGAACTCACCATATTCAGAACAGATATTACGAGTAAGCATCTTTAAGCCACCCTTTGCAGCAGCATATGCAGATACAGTCTCTCTACCTAATTCTGACATCATAGAACAGATGTTGATAATCTTTCCATGACCCTTCTTAATCATTGAAGGAATAACAGCCTTTGATACGATGAAAGGAGCATTTAAATCTACATCGATAACTTGACGG
>JAEELU010000045.1 GCA_016282815.1 Acholeplasmatales bacterium | reverse complement strand
TATTTCATTTCTAGCTAAAAAGAATAGCTTTCTTAAGAAAGTATATGGTTCTAATATTTCTCCTTCAAATATAATTTGAGTATTATCAGAATAAATAGTCATTTCTAAATTCTTTAATCTATTTTCAATATTAATTACATTAGCTTCTAATTGTAAGATATTAGACTGATATGCCATAATTCTATCAGAATTAATTGCATAACCATTTAATAAATATTGTTTTAAAATTGAGTTAGCCCATTTTCTAAATTGATTTCCTCTTGATGATTTTACTCGATATCCAACAGATAGAATTATATTTAAATCATAGATTGTTATTGGCTTATCAGAAAAAGGAATTTGCATTTTTTGCAAATTGCTTTCATCACATTCTTTTTCTTTTAAAATATTACTAATATGTCTTGAAATTACAGATGTATCTCTATTAAATAATATAGCCATTTGTTCCTGTGTTAACCAAACAGTATCCTCATCAGGTGATACATTTACATCTAAGCTAAAATCACCATCCTCAAATTTTATCAATTCATATTTCTTTTCTTGAATTTCCATATCATTTTCCTCCTATTTTTCTCAAAATGAAAGCTCCATCACTTTTTAAGCAATGGAGCTAATTTTTTTATTAAGTTGTAATTTCAATTTAATATTTTTTTTCATATTTTACAACTTCCTTTTATGTATTTATTATAGCACATTTTAAAGATATATGATACAATCTGTTTAGATTGGATAGGATAATAATATGGAAATAAAATATAAGGATATTCATGAATTTAATAAAGAAGAATTAGAGGAATTATTTTTATCAGTAGAATGGTCCTCAGGACATTTTCCTGATAAGCTTGTTATAGCAATGAAGAATTTTAAAACTGTATATTCTGCATGGGATAATGATAAGCTAGTTGGATTGATTTGTGCTATGGATGATGGAATAATGAATGCGTATATTCATTATTTACTTGTTAATCCTAAATATCAAAATTTAGGTATTGGTAGAAGATTAGTAGAAATGATGAAAAATTATTATAAGGATTATTTAAGAATAGCTATAATTGCTTATGATGAGGAAATGAAATTTTATGAGCAATGTGGATTTAAAAAATCTAACGACGCATCACCAATGTTTATTACTTCCTTATGGACATAAATTGATAAATGATATATAATTTTATTTGGGAATGATTGTCTCCCATGCATTACTTGCAAAACCGCTTATTAAAGCTGATGACGTCTACGAGTTTTTTTACTCGTGGAATAAATCAGCTTTTTATTTTTAATAAAGGAGAAGGAACATGAATATATTTTTATCTTTATTTATAATTTTTACAGGTGGTATATTAGGTGGAATATTATTTGAAAAAATAAAATTACCTAAATTGATATGGTATATCATATTAGGTATATTAATTGGTCCATCAGTATTAAATATTGTAGATGATACATTAATATCTATATCATCATATTTAAGACAAATAGCACTAGTTATTATATTAACTAGATCAGGATTATCTCTTGATATTAATAATTTAAAGAAAATAGGAAGACCAGCTATATTGATGTGCTTTTTACCTGCAACATTCGAGATAATTGGTGTAACTGTATTCGCACCATTATTATTAAATATATCATATATAGAGGCTTTATTACTTGGTAGTGTACTCGCTGCAGTATCACCAGCAATTGTTGTTCCTAGAATGATTAAATTAATGAATGAAGGATATGGTAAGGAGCATAATGTTCCAGAGGTTATAATGGCAGGAGCCTCATGTGATGATATTTTTGTTATAGTATTATTTTATTCGTTTAAAAATTTAGTAGCCACAAATACCTTTGATGCATGGCAGATAACGCAAATACCATTAAGCATTATTTCTGGTGCTTTACTTGGTATTATTATTGGATTATTAACTAAATTAATAATTCAATATTTAAAAACAAATAAGATAATTAATGTAATTATTATGCTTGGATTATCATTTGGTATGATAGCACTTGAAAATGTGCTAAAGCCATATTTTAGTATTTCTTCATTACTTGCAATAATTGTTATGGCTTTAGTTATTAATATATTTAAAAAGGAGGAAGCTAAGGAAATCCAAGCATCATATAATTCATTATGGCAGGGGTTTGAGATATTATTATTTGCTTTAGTTGGTATAGCAACTGATATTCATTATGCCTTTTCATCTGATGGAGCGATAATTGTAGGATTAATATTTATTGCGTTAATATTCAGAAGTATTGGTGTAATAATCTGTGTTATCGCAACTAAGTTTAATACTAAGGAAAAGATATTTATTGTAATATCATATTTACCAAAGGCTACAGTTCAAGCATCTATTGGTGCTATTGCATTAACTGAAGGATTAGCCTGTGGAACACTTGTATTAACCGCCGCAGTAGTATCTATATTAATTACTGCACCATTAGGCGCTATATTAATGGATAGTTTATATAAGAAATTACTTTTTAAAGAAGAAATAGTAGATGTAGAATAATAGAATTTTTCTTCTAATTAATGTATAGAATTGAATATTAATAATAATTGTTATATACTTATACGGCAGCTTAAAAAGGGAGTAGTAGCTATGAGAAAAAAGCATTTATTTTGGATAATTCCAACTATAGCATTAATATTAGCAGTAGGTGGCTTTTTTATTTATACAAGTATATATTATCATGCAGAAAAAGTGGCATATGATTCATTAAAATCAACTGATAGGGTAGAGGTAACAAAGAAGGATTCATATTATTTCTTTGATAGTGTAGGAGAGGATAATGCAATAATATTCTATCCTGGAGCGAAGGTAGAAACAGAGGCTTACGCTCCATTATGTATGAGTCTTGCTAATGAAGGTATTGATGTATTTTTAGTAGATATGCCATTTCATTTTGCGTTCTTTGGTATAAATAAGGCTGATAGTGTAATTAACAATTATAATTATAAAAATTATTATATTAGTGGCCATTCATTAGGTGGAGCAATCGCATCTAAATATGCATATTCACATAGTGATAAGGTTAGAGGTGCGATTATGCTTGCTGCATATTCAGTAGATAAGCTTGATAATAAATTAAATAATATTTTAATATATGGATCAAACGACCATGTTATGAATAAAGATAGATATAATTCAACTTTAGGTAATGCATCTAATTATTTTGAGTGTATAATAGAAGGTGGGAACCATGCTGGATTTGCCTATTATGGAAATCAAAAGGGTGATGGTGAGCTATTAATTACAAGAGAAGAACAAATAAATGAAACTACAAATGCTATTATTACACATATATAATAATACAAGGAGGAATACTATGGCAAGCTCAAAGAACTATCTAGAATATGTATTAGATTTACTTGAAAATGTAAATAATATTTCCTATAGAAAAATGATGGGTGAATATCTATTATATAGTGATGGAATACTATTTGGTGGTATATATGATGATAGATTTTTAATTAAAAAATCTCCATCATTAGAATACCTATCCTTAAGTGAGGAAATACCATATGATGGTGCTAAGCCTATGTATTTAATAGATAGTGAAAATAAGCTAGAAATTGCAGAAATAATATATAAGCTATTAGATGAATTAAAATAATTATATTACATAGTAATATAGGAGGAGAAAAATATGAATAAAATAGTTGAAGAATTAAAAAAGGTTAAGGTATTTTATATTGCAACAATAGAGGATGATCAGCCTAGAGTAAGACCATTTGGCAGTGTTACTGATATAGATGGTGATGCTTATATTTGTAGCGGTAATTTTAAGGATTTTTATAAGCAGGTTAAGGCTAATTCTAATGTAGAATTATGTGGTATGTATGATAATACATCATGGCTTAGAGTTTCTGCTAAATTAGAAGAAAATAATGATATTGAAATCCAAAGAAAAATACTATCTGATCCTACAGGACCTAAGGGCTTATATGAGCCTGGTGATGGTAAATTTGTTACATTTAAGCTAACAAATGTGCATGCATTTAGATATAGCTTCTTTAGTGACAAGGAAGAAATAAAATAACATTAAAAAATTTTTTAAAAAATCCCAACATTTATTATGTTGGGGTTATTTTTTTGCAAAAAAATTATCAAAATGGTATTTACAAACTATATACCTCGTGATATGATGTATATCGAAAGGTGATGTATAAATCATGGACGCACAGTTAAAAAGAGGCGTTTTAGATGTCTGTGTACTTACCGCAATAAAGAATGAGGATTCATACGGGTATAAGATTATAAAGGATCTTAAGCCGATATTAGAATTATCAGAATCGACGTTATACACAATTCTAAAACGACTGGAAGACGCAAAAATGCTAGAGGTTAGAGTAGTCCTGCATGAGAATAGAGTAAGAAAGTATTATCATATAACGAATACTGGACTTGCAAGAATTGAGGACTTTAAAAATGAATGGAAGGAACTCATGGAAATTTATTCATTTATCGTAAAGGAGAGTAACTAGGATGAAAAAGAAGGAATTTTTAAGTGAACTTGAAAAAAGATTAGCTGGACTTCCTAAGGCAGATATCGATGAACGCTTAGAGTTCTATAGTGAAATGATTGATGATAGAGTTGAGGAAGGAAAAACAGAGGAGGAAGCAATCAGAGATATTGGTTCAATTGATGAGGTTGTAGATCAAATAGCTCAGGATACACCTCTTGCAAAGCTAGTTAAGGAAAGAATGAGACCTAAGAAGAAGGTTAGCCCACTTGTAATAGTATTATTAATATTAGGCTTTCCACTTTGGTTACCATTATTCCTAGTATTAATAGTATTAGGACTTGTGTTCTGCTTAGTATTATGGATTTTAGTAATCGCAGCATACGCTGCCGAGGTTGGATTATTAGGATATGGAATAGTTGGTCTAATATCATTCTTCGCACACATGTCTCAGGGAGAAGTAATATTGTTAAATTTAGCAGTTTCATTACTTGGATTTGGTGGAACACTAGTATTCTTCTTTGTATGTATCGCAGCAACAAAGCTAAATGCTAAGATAACAAAAAAGGTTTTAGTTGGATTTAAAAGATTATTAATTGGTGGAGGTAAGAAAAATGCGCAAGCTTAAGGTATTCTTTTTAGTAATTGGAATTTTATTATTACTTGCTGGAGGAGGATTATTAACATTTGCAATCATTAATAATTCAACTGTTAAGGCTTCAGCAAAAACAAATAATCATCTTGTAGAAGAGGATTTTGATTCAATCGATATTAGCGTTGAAACTGCAAGTGTAACATTTGTAGCATCTACAGATGGTAAATGTAATATCGAATGTAAGGAAACAGATAAAATCGTTCATGATGTTAAGGTAGTAGATAAGGTATTAACAGTTAAGGTTAATGATAATCGTGCTTGGTATGATAAGTTCTTTATGTCATTTGGCTTTAATGAAATTAAGCTAACAGTTAGCCTTCCTAAGGATACATATTCTAGCTTCAAGGTAAAGGGAGATACAGGAAGAATAGAATCAAAGCTTAATTTAAAGCTTAATGCAGTAGATGTTAAATGCTCAACAGGAAGTGTTGATTTAGAAAACATTCAAGCAGAATCATTTAAGGCTCTAAATTCAACTGGTAGCTTAACAATTAAGAATATTACAGCTACTGGTGATATCACATTAAATGAAGCAACAGGCGGAACTTATGTAAGTGCTGTTAGATGTAATAACTTCACTTGCACAAGCTCAACTGGTGGAGTTCATATGGATGATCTAATTGCTCAAGGTAAAATTGATGTTAGAAATTCTACAGGCGGTATTAAGTTTGAAAAAATAGATGCTAGCTCATTATATTTAAAATCTTCAACTGGTGGTATTAGAGGCTCAATTCTAACTGGTAAAACATTTAGAACATCTACATCAACTGGTAGTGTATCAGTACCTCAAACAACAGGCGGAGAGTGCATCGCAGAAACATCTACAGGATCTATTCATATTACAATTGCACAATAATTATAAACTGGAGTATCTATATATAGATACTCTTTTTTGTTTCTTGACACATACCCCTAGGGGGTATATAATAATAAAAATGAAGGTGGTATTATGGCATGCGAAAATTGTGTTAAAACTAAAAAAAGAACAGAGGATGAAAAGAAGGATTTAGATATCAGATTAAATAGATGTATCGGTCAATTAAATGGTATAAAGAAAATGATTGATGAGGATAGATATTGTGATGATATATTAATTCAGCTATCTGCGGTTAATAAATCTATTAAATCTATAGCTAATATTGTTTTAGATAATCATATGCATACATGCTTAATTGAGCATATAGAAAATAAGGATTATGAAATAATCGATGAGATAGTTGATTTATTTAAGAGGTTTCAATAATGAAAAAGAGATTCGATGTTAAGGGTATGACATGTGCTGCCTGCCAAAGCGCAGTAGAAAAGGCTGCGTCTAAGCTTGATGGTGTATCATCATGTCAGGTTAATTTATTAAATAATAATATGGATATAGAATATGATGATAAATTATGCTCGGATGAAATGATTATTGATGCAATAAATAAAGCAGGATATTCTGCATCACTACCAAATACAGAAAGTAAAATAGTTAATAATGATAAGAATCATGATTTAAGAGATTTAATTATTTCATTTATATTCCTATTATTAACAATGTATGTTTCAATGGGACATATGATGCTAGGCTGGCCTGTATTTAGCTTTATCGATATGCATATAAATCCATTGGGCTTTGCGTTAATACAGTTTTTATTAATATTACCTATCGTATTTATATATAGAAGATATTTTGTAAGTGGTATTACTAAGCTTATTAAGGGCCATCCTAATATGGATACATTAATTGCAGTAGGAAGTATCGCATCATTATTATATGGAATAATCGCATTGTTTATTATTTCGTATGGTATGGCTACGAATAATCCTGAGCTTGTAGAAAAATATCATATGAATTTATATTATGAATCTGCAGGTATGATATTAACATTAGTATCATTAGGTAAATATTTTGAGGGATTATCAAAAAAGAAAACAACTAAGGCTATTGAGGATTTAGTTAATTTATCACCTAAAACAGCTAATGTTTTAATAGATGATAAAGAGGTTAATATTAATAGTAAGGATATTAAGGTTAATGATATTGTTATATTAAGAAAGGGAGATATACTTGCAGTAGATGGAAGAATAATAGAAGGATCATTATCAATTAATGAGGCTAATATTACTGGTGAATCTATACCAAAATATAAAACTATTGATGATTTTTGTTATTCTGGTACTGTAGTAGATACAGGATATGCAAAAATGATGGCTACTAAGGTTGGTGATGATACATCAATTAATACAATTATTAAGCTTGTTGAGGAGGCCTCAAATTCTAAGGCACCAATCTCAAAGCTTGCGGATAGGATATCAAGCATATTTGTTCCTGTGATTTTTTTAATATCAATTGTTACATTTATAGTAAATTTTATCGTATCTAAAAACTTTGAGCTAGCATTTAGATTTGCAATAACAGTACTTGTTATAGCATGTCCATGTGCCTTAGGCCTTGCTACACCTGTAGCTATTATGGTAGGAACAGGTAAGGGTGCTTCAAATGGTTTATTAATTAGAAATGCTGAAATACTTGAAAATACAGGTAAAATAAAAACTATTGTATTTGATAAGACAGGTACAATAACAAATGGTGATCCAAGGGTTGTAGATTTTATTAATTATTCTAATCTAGATTTAAAATCTATACTATATTCAATAGAATCAAAATCATCTCATCCACTTGCTAAAGCAATAATAGAATATACTAAGGATAGTAAGCTACTAGATGTTAATGATTTAGAAATAATAGATGGTAGAGGAATTAAATGTAAGATTGATTCAAATACATATTATATTGGTAATGATAAATATTTATTAGACAATAATATAGATAATAAGCTAACTAAGGAAATAGATGATTATTCTAAAAATGGTAAAACAGTATTATTAATATTAGAAAATAATAATATAGCTGGTTTAATTACATTAATGGATATACCAAAGAAGGATTCAAGTGTTGCTATTGATGAGCTAAATAAGCTTGGGATAGATACAATTATGCTTACTGGTGATAATAAGCTATGCAGTGAATCTATAGCAAAAGAGGTTAATATCAAGGAGGTAATCTCTGAGGTTTTACCAACTGAAAAGGGTGAGGTAATTAAGAGGCTAAAGAATGAACGTGATGGGTTAGTTGCGATGGTAGGAGATGGTGTTAATGATGCTATAGCCTTAGCTGAGGCTGATGTATCAATATCAGTTTCAAATGGATCAGATATTGCAATAGAATCATCAGATATCATATTACTTCATAATAATTTACTAGATATATCAAATGTTATTAGATTATCAAAAAGAGTACTTACAACAATTAAAATTTGTTTATTCTGGGCATTCTTTTATAATTTAATTTGTGTAGTTATCGCTACAGGTGCATTCTATTATGCTAAAAATGGCTTTAGTATTAATCCTATGATTGCAAGTATAGCTATGAGTATTTCAAGTGTATCAGTAGTATTAACAGCATTAACTATTAATTTCTTTAAGGTTAAGAATGTAAATAGAGAAGAGAAAGTAGAAATAGAGGAGGTGGAGAATAAAATGAAGGAGCTAACAATTAATGTAGAGGGCATGATGTGTATGCATTGTGTTAAGCATGTCGAGGACGCATGTAAGAAGGTAAATAATGTATGTGATGCTAAGGCATCATTAGATAATAAAAATGTTGTAGTAAGCTATAATGATGATGTTAATAAGGATGAAATCATCAAAAATATTATCGATGCAGGATACGAAGTAAAGTAGAAGTGGTTTATACCACTTTTATTTTTT
>JAEELU010000044.1 GCA_016282815.1 Acholeplasmatales bacterium | reverse complement strand
TCATATTATTCTTTGTTCCACTTGGTCTTCCCATTTTATCACCTCCGCGTTTCTTCCTAGGAAGAAGTATATATTTATTATAAAACAAAAAAGTAGACTAGGATTTTTTATCCTTTGTCTACTTTTGTTATACCACTATAACCGAGTCTTTTTTTTAATATTAGAAACTATTATTTTAATTTTAAGCCATCCTTAAAGGCATTACCTACTACTTCCTTAACTAGTAAATATTTATTATTTACTGGGTCAAAAGAAATGGCCTCAAGCTTACTAGGATCTATTTTACCATTTGTTAAAATAGATTCATCTGCAGATACATTTATAATTTTACCTACTACTCTTAGATCCTCACCCATTGAAATCATTTCACATTCAAATGTTAATGGATATTCAGTAAATATAGGTGCATCTACAAATTCACTCTTAACAGCATGTAGACCTGATTTTTTCATTTTATCTGGATCATCAGTGCCAGATACTATTCCTACGAAATCTGAAGCAACTAATGTTGATTTAGTTGCGATAGAAACAGTGAATGCTTTTTTTATCCTTAAATTCTCTGTTGTCTTATGCTCAGCTAAATTAATTTCAAGCTTATCATAATCATATATACCACCCCAAGCAGCATTCATCGCATTAGGGTTATTATTTTCATCATATGTACCAATAATTAATACAGGCTCTGGATAAATCCAAGGCTTTGAACCAAAATTCTTTCTCATATTATTACCTCTTCTTTAATTCATCAAATACATCATTCCAAGATACATTCTTAACCTGCATCTCAACTGTTAAATGGTAGATTAAATCAGCAATCTCACCAACAATCTCATCATGCTTACCATCCTTGCAGGCAATGATTGTTTCAGATGCTTCCTCTCCTACCTTCTTAAGTATCTTATTTTCACCCTTATCGATTAGATAATTAGTATATGAGCCCTCTACAGGATTTTTAATTCTATCAGAAATTGTGCCCTCTAGATTTAATAATTCATTATCAGATGTATTTGATTTAGTTCTATTAGTGATAAATAGATTATCATCCTCTAAATCTCTATAAAAGCAAACCTGATTACCAGTATGGCAAGAGATTCCACCCTCCTGCTCTACCTGGAATAATAAAGCATCTCCATCACAATCGATTGAGGCACCACGCATATATTGATAATAGCCTGATGTTTCACCCTTAACCCATAATGATTTACGAGAGCGTGAATAATATGTCATTTGTCTTGTTTCTAGTGTTTTTTCTAATGCTTCCTTATTCATGTATGCAACCATTCTAATCTTCTTAGCATGGTAATCCTGAATAACACATACAACAAGTCCATTCTCATCAAATTTTACTGAATTAATAAATTCTTCCTTTTTCATAGTCTAACACTGACCCCCTTGTCCTTTAGGTATTCCTTTAGATCCTTTATTTCTAGCTCCTTGTAATGGAATAGGCTAGCAGCTAAGCATGCGCTTGCCTTAGTTTCATTAAAGCAGTTATAAAAATCTTCCTTTGAACCTGCACCACCTGATGCGATAACAGGTATTTTTACAGCCTCGCTAACAAGCTTAGTTAAATTAAGCTCATAGCCCTTTTTAACTCCATCAGTATCCATACTAGTAAGTAATATCTCACCAGCTCCAAGTGATTCAACCTTTTTAGCCCATTCAATGGCATCTAGTCCTGTAGGTATTCTACCACCATGGATATATACCTCATAGAATTCTCCATTAAATTTAGCATCTATCGCAACAACGATACATTGTGAGCCATATTTACGTGAGCCCTCAACTATTAGATTTGGATTTTTAACAGCACTTGAGTTAATAGATACCTTATCAGCTCCAGCCATAAGTAAATTATGGATATCCTCTATAGAATTTATTCCTCCACCTACTGTTAGGGGAATAAATACAACCTCAGCAGTTTTCTTAACTACATCAAGGATAATACCTCTTTTTTCGTGTGATGCTGTAATATCTAAGAATACTACCTCATCAGCTAGGCTATCTGAGTACCCTTTAGCAATTTCTACAGGGTCACCAGCATCCCTAAGCCCTATGAAATTTACACCCTTAACTACTCTTCCTTCCTTAACATCTAAGCAAGGAATAATTCTTTTACATAGCATAATTAATCCTCATATTTTTCTATTGCAAGCTTTAAATCTATATCACCGTTATATATAGATTTACCTAAAATGATACCACCACAGCCAATATTCTTTGCAGACTCGATATCAGATAGTGCCTTAGCTCCACCCGATGCGATAATAGATAGTCCTGTTTCAACCATCACTTTTGTTTGATTAACATTGATTCCCTCTAATGTACCATCCTTAGAGATATCAGTGAATATAATAGTTTTAACGCCTATTGCCTTAAGCTTATTTGCAAAATCAACCGCGTTAATGTCAGTCATATCAAGCCAGCCGTGAGTAGATATAAGCATATTTCTTGAATCTATCCCAACCACTATTTTTTCACTACCATGTTTATCTATTAATCTTTTAACGAAATCTAAGTCTAATGCCTTACTTCCAATTATTACTCTATCTAGTCCTAATTTAAGTAAATCATCAACCTGAGCCTCAGTTCTAATTCCACCACCAAGCTCAAGCTTAATATCAACATTATCTATTATTTCTTTTACAGCAGCTAGATTTAAGGAATTACCCTCCTTAGCACCATCTAAATCTACTAAATGTAAAAATGTAGCACCTAAAGATTTCCATCTTTTAGCAACCTCTAGTGGATTACCATAATCAGTAACCTGATTGTAATCACCCTTATATAATCTTACTGCTCTTCCGTTATGCAAATCTATTGCGGGAAATATTTTCACTATAATTCACCAAATTTCTTAAGTATACTTAAACCAACATCTCCAGATTTTTCTGGATGAAATTGAGTTGCGAACAAATTACCACGTCTTACTGCAGATGGATATATAACACCTGCATATTCTGTATAGCCAATTACATCCTTAGGATCATAATTAGATAAATAATATGAATGCACGAAATAGCAATCCTTATTATCTAATCCATCAAGGATAATAGAATTATCCATCACCTTAATTTGATTCCAGCCAATTTCAGGTACTAAATCATTCTTTTCATCAAATTTAACGAAATCACCCTTTAGTAATCCTAAGCCCTTATGTACTCCATACTCAAAGCTTCTTTCAAATAGCATTTGCATACCAACACAAATACCAAGTATAGGAGTATTCTTCTTCATTAGCTCATCAATTACCTTATCAAAGCCTAGGCTATTAAATGTATTAATAGCATCAGAAAATGCACCAACACCAGGTAATATTACCTTATCGGCATTAAGTATTACATCCTTATCCTTTGTGATAACTGATTCAATATTTAAATAATCAAAGGCATTCTTTACACTACCTAAATTACCAATGCCATAATCAATAATCGCTATCATTAAATAACACCCTTTGTAGATAGGCTACCTTTAATTGTAGAATCTATTTTTACTGCCTCCTTAAGGCACTTAGCCATAGATTTAAACATAGCCTCAATAATATGATGAGCATTATAGCCTCTTAATATTACAAAATGTAAATTAATTTTCGCATTATCAGCGAAGCTTCTAAAGAACTCATCTGTTGTTTCTGTCTCGAATTCACCGCACTTTAATGTGTCGAAGTGACAATTAGATTCATAATAGCTTCTACCACATAAATCTACTGCACACATAACAAGTGCATCATCCATTGGAATTGTGAATGAAAAGTATCTAGCAATACCATCCTTAGATACTAGTGCCTTATTAAATGCATCACCTAATACAATACCAGTATCCTCTACTGTATGGTGGCTATCAACCTTTAAATCGCCATTACATTTAACATTTAAATCGAAGCCAGAATGCTTAGATAAAGCCTCTAGCATATGATCAAAAAAGCCAATTCCACTATCGATATTATATTTTCCTTCACCATCAAGATTTAATTCAATCTTGATATCAGTTTCCTTTGTCTTTCTTTCTACTAAAGCTTTACGCATTTTAACACCTCGATTAGCTTATTATTTTCATCCTTACTACCAACAGTAATACGGTAAATATTAGATTTAAATTTACGGATATAAATCTTATTTTCTAATAATACCTCATTATATTTATCATCCATTGTTACAAAGATAAAATTTGCTTGGCTTTTATAGCAATTAAATCCAAGCTTATTTAATTCATTATATAATCTTTCTCTTTCAGACTTGATTAAGTCAATTTGATCTTTATATAAATCGAAATTCTTAATTGCTATAGTAGCCATAATCTGAGACATTGTTGTTACAGAATATGGAGCCTTTATAGAATTAATCATATCGATATTAAAATCTCTTGATATAGCATATCCACATCTAATTGATGGTAGGCTCATAGCCTTAGAGAAGGTTCTAAATACTATTACATTATCATAATCTAAAGCAATATTACTATAGTCATTATCACTAAAATCAATATATGCTAAATCTAGTAATACTAAGGCATCTGTTGATTCGATGATACGTCTAGCATCAGCCTCAGCTATATATTGTCCTGTTGGGTTATTAGGTGAGCAAATTAATACAAGCTTTGGATTATTATTTTTAATACCATTAATTAAATCATCGATATTAAATAAATAATCATCACCAAATATTTCAATGTATTTACCACCTACAAGCTCTGTAAATACCTTATACATTGAGAATGATGGAGAAAATCCAATTACCTCATCACCCTTATTTAGTACAGCTCTAAATACACAATCTAAAAGCTCATCAGATCCAACACCGATTGTTACATTATTTGGATTAATTTTGAATTTATCAGCGATAGCCTGACATAATGCTCTTTCGTCCATATCAGGATAACGATTAAATTCAACATTCTCGATTTCCTTCTTAAATAAATCTATTATTTCCTTTGGTGGGTTATAAGGAGATTCATTTGCGTTTAGGATAATACCATCTGTGATTAGACTAGAGTGATATGGCTTTAATCCCTTAAAGCTTTCCTTAATATATTTCATATTACTCCTTTCTTACCCTCGCAGATAGAGCGTGCATAGTTAAGCCCTCACATTGTGCAAAGATATCAACATCATCAACTAAATCATTTACTGCATCCTTAGATAGCTCGATTAGTGATGTTCTCTTTATAAAATCATCTACATTAAGAGGTGAAAAGAATCTCGCAGTACCACATGTAGGTAAAACATGGTTAGTACCTGCCATATAATCACCAAATGCTTCTGCTGAATTATGTCCAATGAAGATAGCACCTGCATTATCGATTTTATCTAGAATGCTTCTTGCACTATCGAGTGCAAGCTCTAGATGCTCAGGAGCTAGTCTATTAGTATACATAATAGCCTCATCTATATCCTTACATACAATAATCTTAGATGTATTAGATAGGGATTTTTCAAGTATTGCCTTTCTTTCAGCACTATTTGTATATTCAATCATTTTCTCTTTAATTTCTACTGCCTTATCGTAGTCAGTAATAAATAATGTGCTTGAAGCAATCTCATCATGCTCAGCCTGTCCAAGCATATCAGAGGCTACATAATTAACATTACAAGTTTTATCAGCTATAATGGCAATTTCTGATGGTCCAGCGATAGAATCGATACCAACTAAACCAAATACCTCCTTTTTAGCTAAAGCAACATAAATATTACCAGGTCCTACAATCTTATCAACCTGTGGAATAGTTTCAGTTCCATAAGCAAGTGCCGCAATAGCATGTGCGCCACCAATCTTAAATACGTGATCTACCTCACATACATAGGCTGCAGCAAGTACTAGCGGGTTAACAACTCCACCTACAGCTGGAGTAACCATAATGATTTCCTTAACACCAGCAACCTTTGCTGGTAATACATTCATCATAACAGATGAAGGGTATGCTGCCTTACCACCTGGAACATATACACCAACTCTTTTAAGTGGAGTAATCTTTAATCCTAAGGTTGCTCCAATAGAGTCAGTATATTCCCATGTATGTCGTAATTGATGCTCGTGATATGAAT